>DAOUWY010000107.1 GCA_030666885.1 Methanosarcinales archaeon | reverse complement strand
TTGCAGGTATAACCAGTGCAAGTACAGCTAAAAGAGTTAACATAATTTTTGTTCTCATAACAACACCCAATTTTATCAAGATTATATTGCCGTCTTTGCATCTGTAATGAATACAGTCTGACATCCATGATGACTGGACTGTAAAGATTCATTTCCAAATCTTATTACAAAGGCAATATATAATGGTAAATCCACATAAATAAAACATACTGTTGTGACCACAACCATGTAAACTCAAGGAAAAGCCGCTTTATGTGAAATGGCTGCCAGGTCGAAAGGAATATTCATGTCTTATAAGTAAATCCCATTGGTCATCGGTTAAGGAGTTTGACAGAGTCGGTATGTATTATTTTCCAAAAGACCAATGATTTCATACGATTCTCAAATTTAATTTAAATCGAATACGGATGACACGGATTTGACGGATTTTCACGGATTTATTTATTATCCGTGCACATCCGTGTCATCCGTTCAATCCGTGTTCTATTACAATATTACTCTTAACTGATGACACATGAAGTAAATCCGGATTTACTGAGAATCTGGAAAAGACAGCAAAAAAAGATGAGGTTTTGCTGCTTACTCTTGACGATTATATGGGTGTGGATGTCTAATACTGTGCCAGCAATACCGGGCTGATGCTGTGGGTGTACCTGGAGCGAAACCCTGCAGATCACCTATGCAGAAGAGGGCGCAGGGCAAGTATTTCCATGGGTGGTTGCAGGTTGTCCCATATAACAAGGGAAAATGGAGAAAAGGATGGCAAAACCCATTGAGTCCGGATTGATACTAAAGGACGAAGATGCCAGACAGTTCTGGATTAATAAGAAATATCCAAAGGTTACAAGAGAACAGGCAGAAATGCTCTAAAATGGTTAAGTTAATCTTTATGAACATATAAACTAAGGCCTAAGATCATTGGAGGTCTTTTTATCCAAGACGAATCTACCCCGGACAACTCCCACAAAGAGGAAACTATCAACAAAGGAAAAACAAAACCACTCTATGCAATCCTCGGCAGTGGTGGAATGGGGATTGCAGTAGCAAAAGAACTGGACAATCAGGATGTAAGCCTGATATTTATTGAAAAAGATGCCAGTAAAGCCGAAACCCTGAGAGAGCAGGGATACGATGTGGAAATAGGCGATATCAGTGAGTTCGAGACAATAAAAACACTGGATGTGCCCATTTTTGAAGTAGCCTTTATTTTAAGCTCCGATGGCAAGGCAAACCTGAAAGCCCTTACCCATATCAAGAACATAAAACCGGATGTATACACGGTTGCCAGGGCCATTGACCAGAATAATAAAGATAAACTAGAGGCAGCCGGTGTGGAGTCGGCAATACTGCCTGCACGTGCTGCTGCTAATGTTATAGTCCAGTCAGTAAAAAGAGCAGCCAGCCTGAAAAAGGCTCGCGAACTCAAGAGATGTATAGAAAAAATGGATGGCAGGAAACTTGCAATTGTAATGCATAACAACCCTGACCCTGACGCAATGTCAGGTGCCATGGCATTAAGTGAGATCGCCAAAAATGTAGGTGTTGGATCCGAGATACTCTATCACGGCAAAATCGGACACCAGGAAAACAAAGCCTTTGTAAATCTCCTGGATATAGACATAGAGCGGATGGAAAAATACGACCTCTCAGACTTCTCTAATATTGCTCTTTTCGAATGCGCCATACCAGGCATAAACAACCTGGTACCGCCCGATACCAGGATCAATATAGTGATCGATCATCATCCGGTTAACATATCTGAAGTGAAGGCCGATTTTATTGATATCCAACCCGACATAGGTGCAAGTGCAACTATAATGGCCATGTATTTGAAGGAACTTCACATCAATTTCAGTAGTGAACTGGCAACAGCACTCCTTTATGGTATCAGGGTGGATACTCATGAATTCAAGAAAAATGCCACCCAATCTGATCTTGAAGCCGCAGCATTCCTGTACCCCCTTGTGGATCACGATATATTAAGCCAGATAGAGACCCCGTCCATGTCAACAGAAACATTTGACATTATGGGCTATGCCATTAAGAACAGGCAGGTCACAGGCAGTTACCTTATTTCAAATGTGGGACTGATCAGGGACCGTGATGCTCTGCCCCAGGCAGCAGACTACTTGCTGAATCTTGAAGGGGTTACAACAACAATTATTTTCGGGCTTACCGAGGACTCCATCCATGTCTCGGGGAGGAGTAAGGATGTCAGGGTCAATGTCGGTGAGATCATGCGTGAAGCCTTTGGCGAAGAGCATGGAGGTGGACACGCTACCTCTGCGGGAGCACAGATACCTCTGGGTGTGTTCAGCGGTACAAAGGATAAACAGACCTTAATGAAACTGGCAGAAGAGGCAGTTGTCAAGAAGCTGTTTGATGTTATGGGTATGGAAGAAAAGGAAGAATGAAACATTCTTCCCTTTCAATATTGCTTTTAATTTTCGATCATCTCTCTATCAGGCGCATTAATGACTCTTTTATGGCCCGGGCCTTGCCTACTATAATCTCAGATGACAGTGTACCCTGGGCAAAGCTATAGATTATAGCCGCAGCGGAAAGTATTGCGAGGATTACCAGTACTACTATGGTTGTGGGACTAAACTGACTACCCATAACCTTGAAAGTATCACTGCGACCATCAACCTCAACCAGGTATGTGCCGGGCTTGGACCTGTTTATTGTAAATTCGAGTGTCATGATCTCACCAGGACCAAGGACCAGGTCTTCTGTCGCTATTTCTTCACCATTCACCTTTACAGTCATTGTATCTGTATCACGAAGCGTACCGAAATTGGCTGCTTCTACCGTGATGTTAACGTCCTGTCCCGGTTCCACACTTTTGGGCTCAATGGTCAGGTTCGAATATACAAGTTTCGCACCCGGGTCTGTGACATCGATATCCTTTGAAGCGTCCTGGTACCCTGATTTGGAAGCAGTGATGGTATGGGTACCTACCTGGTCAGGTGTGTAGGTGATATTTCCGTTATTAGATGTTGTCCCCAGGTCAACGCCGCCAAACATAACCGTTGCACCACTAACGCTGTTACCTTCGGAAGTTATTGATATAACAATGGTCTCGTTCCTGTCTACTAACTGTGGGGCACTTATTTCCAGCGCCTTTGGCTGGTAAATGACTTCTATGTTATCGCTGTCGCTCTCATAGCCGGATTTGGAGGCAGTGACTTTGAACTCACCGGTTTCAATTGGTGTATAGATCAGCTCACCATTTGAATCGGTAGTACCGACCTCGGAATCATTAAGAATGATCGATACTCCCTCTACTTCATCGCCGTCAGAAGTGACCGATATGGTGAATTCTTCATTCTCATAGACGCTTTCCGGGATATCCAGAGTAAGATACAGGGGTTCTTTCACTATGATCTCCTGGAATGGGTAGAAACGGACATCGCTATCATCAGCTACTTTGAACTTAATTTCGCCCATTATATCTATGGTATCGCCTTCGGAGAGACTGAAACTATCCTCATTTTTCAATTCAATTGAAGATGAAGAAAATGATGTCACTTCCATGATACCGTAGGAATCCTCTTTTTCTATTGTGGTAAAACTATCAGATATCTGGAATAGACCATCTATAAACACGGAATTTGTTTCCATGCCCCTGAATACTCCGTCAATATGAGCTACGATAATGGGTATATCAGTCTTATCTACCTCCACTTCATAGATGTAAGTGTCACCTTCATTGACGATATCAGTGGAAATTTCTTTCCCGTCCTTCAGGAGGGCAAGCATTAACGTACCACCCTCGCGGCTGATCTCGTCTATGCGGAGGCTGTATCCTTCTTCTAAGGTGAGGGAGTTACCGATATGCAGGGTGTGTTTTTTATCCTCGTCGAGAAGTATTTCGGATAGCTTGCCTTCCTTGATGAGGCTCCTGGCGCTTGATATATCAGGAAGTGAATTGGACTCGTAGCCTGCAAAATAAGTTTTGCCCATGAATCCGATGGATTGGAATTTTTTCCATCCGTCACTGTTGTGTTCGAAGCTAATGGAGATAGGTTTGGTGATGTAGGTTAACTTATCGTCATCAACTTTAGTTCCGATGCGTACTACTTTCAGTTTTTCATCACCATATCCTGTATCGATATCATAGAGCAGACCTTCGAAGTTGAGGGGCGTCCACTCGAATGTGGTATTCTCTGTTACCGTACCCCTTAGTTCATATGTGCCGGGTTCTGACATATCAACATAGGGTGCGAATCTAAGAGTACTTGAATCAGCTACTATGATATTGATCTTGCCCATGAGGTTGAAATCGTCTCCCTCACCAAGACTTACGGAATCCTCGTTTTCCATGATGATACCGGACGAAGTCACTCTATCGATTACCATCAAGCCGAACTCATCCCCGGTACTGACATCGATATATTTATCAGATATCTGGAAGATGCCCTCGATAACAATGGTGCTGGTCTCGGTCCCTACAAATACACTATCGAAGTAGACAGCAATAATAGGCATATCCTTTGCACCTCCCAGGTCTTTTTCGTAGACAAAGGTGTCACCTGCCTTGACTATATCTTCAACCACCTTTTCGCCGTCCTTGAACAATGCCACCATCACGGAATCGCCTTCCGAAGCAAATTCAGCGATCCTGAGATCATACTCTTCTTCCAGTTTCAGGGGTGTACCCGACCTTATATTGTATTTTTTGTCCGTATCCAGCAGTACCTTGCTGAGTTGTTTTTCGTCCAGCAGACTGTCACTGGATGAAGCGAGTTTAGAGTTAGTCTTGCTGGTGTAACCCGCAAAGTAGCGGTCTGCCATGAAGCCTATGACATTATAGGTGCCCCAGATGTCCTGTTCGAAATCGATAGGTATAGGTTTTGTTTCGTATTTTATTTCACCACCACTTGGTGATCTGTCAATATTCTCAATGGTAAGGGTCTCACTACCTTCGTTAGTATCAAGGTCGTAGTAGAAGCCGCTGAAACTTTGGGGAGTCCATTTGTAGGTTTTGGACATGCTACCGTCGTCTTCCCAGATGCGGTTGCCTGACAAGTATGTCTTTGAATTGACCTTCCATGTCCATTCATGAGAATCTGATGCTGATGTGGTCTTATTTGTTGCAATTGCTTTTACAATATACGTATCGGGAGAGCTTGCTGAAGTTGTGAATGATGCAGAAGTAACCAGAGAAGAATTTGTATGTTTATGGACTCCATCTATATACCATTTAACTTCACAGCTTTGATTTATTTCAATTGAAAAATTAATACTTTCATCGACAAGAGTAGAAGGGCCTTCCGATGGAATAGGATTTGATATTTCAACAGGAATAGGGATAACATACCATGTCCAATTCCTTGAATCCGTCCCATTCGGATTTTCAATTTTTACAGTGACATTGTATTTTCCTTCTGGAGAACTATTGGTAAATGATGATGATGTAGTCTGTCCTATTTTTAGAGACCCTTGTTGAATTTCATTAAGATACCAGGTAACATTGACTTTTTGATCAAAATAAATCTTGAAAGTTTCTGATTTTCCGTTATTTGTCTCAACTGTATCACCATCGGGAACTCTGCTGGTTATATTTGGTTTTTGTTGTTCTTCAACTATCCATGTCCATTTCCTTGAATCCGTCCCATTCGGATTTTTAATTTCTACTGTGACATTGTATTCTCCTACTGGAGAACTATTGGAAAATGATGATGATGTAGTTATGTCAATTTCATTTTGTATAGGAGAATCATTAATATACCAAGTAACATTGACCGTTTGATTAAAATCAATCTCAAAATCTTGTGACGTTCCGTTAAGTGTCTCAACCGTATCAATATCAGGAACTCGGCTGGTTATATTTGGTCCTGCTGGTTTTTTAACTGTCCATGTCCAATTATAATAAATAGACCCATTTAAATTTGTAGCATTAACTTTGACAATATGTTCGCCAATCGATGTAGAATCATTGGAATAAGATGATGTAGTCTTTTCTGTTTCTGTAGGGGCTTGTTGAATTCCATTAATATACCATGTAAAATTCATTGTCTGATTGGTTGTAGCTTCAAATTCTATATTTTCACCAAAATATGATTGCGTATTTTCATCTGGTGTCGTAGATATGAATATCGGTTCTGCTCCCTGAGCCATACCAAAAGTACAAAAGATAATACTAATAACCAATATTCCGAAAACAAAATTTTTTAACATATTCATATATATCATAACCTTATAATTTTACTAACTAATTATCTCCTAACATAAATAAATCATCATTCTTTTTGCCAACATCCATATATGCCCTATATGCCGCAACCAGCGTACCCAAAAATATCGGTGCCATAAAAAACCCGCCTATACCACCCACAAGACCGCCGCCGATGAACGCCAGCATAACCAGGAGCGGATGTATATGTGATGCCCTGCCCACGATATAGGGCTTGAATATCAATTCAGTAGGTGCATACAGGATAAGGGCCGATACTATTATAAACACGGCCGCACTCTCTACCCCGAACTCCACATACCTGAATATCGCAATAGGCAGCAGCACCATCCAGCCTGCGAAGATGGGTATTAAACCTGCGATCAATAATAGTGCAGACATTGCCGGGATATGTGGCACCTTAAAGTAATAGAATACCCCCACTGAAAGAATGCT
>DAOUWY010000350.1 GCA_030666885.1 Methanosarcinales archaeon | reverse complement strand
AGTCTCTGCTTCAATGGTAACCTTGATCTTGTCATAGGCTTCAATTTCTTTAGTATCAGAAGCCATCACTTTAGGGCCTCCGCTAACCTGTGCATTCAAACTCCAGTTGATACTTTCAGTCATGGTTTTCCTCCTTTTCATTTATTGGTGATATCCCAATATACAATATTTAGCATGAAAGTACCCTTGGGTTCTTTCATCTTTTTGTGCATGTTATTCGAAGAATTTCATGTACGTTTTATTTCACTGTGCTTGACGGGAAAAAACAAGATTTAAATTATGGTTTATTAAAACTTAATTTTAGAGCCATTGATCTATAACCTGCAAAGAGCTTCCTGGAAAATGTCTTGGTCATTCAGATTACCACTGGATTTTAATCTATCAATTTCTATCAGGAACCTCTCGAAAGTTCCATAATCCATTTGATATTTCTTCGAAAATCTAATCGCTAAATTTTTCAATTCTTTCCTGGAAGAATATTTCTTTGGTCTGTCACCGTCTATGAAATTAAAAATCCGGCCACATTTTGTATGACCAAATGTAGGTGTTGAAGGATTAGCCGATGTTTTTATAAAAACTTTAAAAGTTTCTGTTGTGATAAATTCACCACATTCACATAGAATCATAACCCTGCTCCACATTTTATATTTAGCTGGAATACTCTATATCTAAAGGAGTTTCATTGCTCAATTGCTCACTCCTTGAATTAAGAATTCCCAAATTATAACATTTAATTATTTTAAAGCTTAAACTATTTATAACTTTGGTGTAACTATTTGGATACTTTTTATTATTTTCTGACAATGGCTACTATAAATCAGTTTAATTATATATATAATATATATTATATAAGTATATTTATTTTGGATTCCCTCACTGTGATCTTTTTCAAGAAATATATGAAGATATTGTAATGAATGTTGTTCTACACTACGTGTCTTGGTACGAAAATCTGATGTGAATTTCAGATGAAATGGCTTCAAATTTTCAAACAGTAAATCCAAATCACTGATATATAATTTAAATACATCTTTAAAATCCCTCAACGAATATATGCAGATCAAACTATTTAAATATGTATATTTTAATTCAGAGGATCAACCAATGATATTTATGTGAGGAAAGCTAATGTGACAAAATCAAGTTAGGCATTTAGTAGTTTTAAAGTAGTGTAATAGAATGATAGGCAGATTCAGATTGGATGATGAGGTTTTTACCGGCACTGTAAAAGGTGACAGAGTTGTCGTTGAACGGGGGCTGTATTGTGATACTTATACCCTGGATGAACTGAAAGTACTGCCCCCTGTGACCCCAAGCAAGGTCGTATGTGTGGGATTGAATTACATCGACCATGCAAGGGAACTTGATATGGAACTGCCAGGTTGTCCTATTATTTTCCTGAAACCTCCTTCTGCTGTTATCGGGCATGGTGATATGATAGTTTATCCTCCTGAATCCAGGCGTGTGGATTATGAGGCAGAACTGGCAGTTGTGATCGGTATGCGGTGCAAAAACGTTTCTGCCGCACACGCAGGTGACGTGATACTGGGATATACCTGTTTTAACGATGTAACGGCCCGCGATATCCAAAAGGCAGATGGCCAGTGGACCAGGGCAAAGAGCTTTGATACTTTTGCACCGGTTGGCCCGTTTGTGGTCATGGCCGAAAATGTGGATATATCAAATGCATACATCCGTTCCAGGGTCAACGGCCAGTTAAGGCAGGATTCCAGTGTAAATAATATGATTTTCGATATCCTGGCACTGATAGAATTTATTTCCCATATCATGACACTGGAAAAGGGTGATGTCATAGCTACCGGCACGCCTGCAGGTGTGGGCCAGCTTAATCCCGGGGATACGGTGAAGATAGAGGTAGAGGGCGTGGGTACTTTGGAAAATGAGGTTGTTAAACCCTAAACTTTATCATTAGTTATTATCTTCAGTTTAGTTTT
>DAOUWY010000354.1 GCA_030666885.1 Methanosarcinales archaeon | reverse complement strand
TCGGATGATTCCATCGATCAAATATTCAGAAAAAATTAAAATCGGCATTAGTAGCCAGAAATAGCTGTTTGATTAAACAAAACAGTTTATTATGCGGTCTAAATTAGGACATTACCCAATTTTGGATGGGAATTTTCATATAATCCGGATGATTTTTTACTAAACTCCTATACATTAAAAAATTTTTAAAAATTTTCACCAGTTATACTTGAATCTACAAACAATTTATCTAATCATGGAATAACTTATTATTATTGTGTGAAAAAAGTACTGTTTCAGAAGCCCTGTGCTTTTTTCACGAGATGGGCATGAGAGATCGCAACCAACACAATATTGTAGAGATTCTTTTTTCAACTTAACTACCTTTTGACGTATCGATCAGAAGTTTCGTGTACGGATGCTGCGGATCCACAATAACCCTATGTGCCGGAGCGTTCTCCACGATCATCCCATCATGCAAAACTGCAATCCTATCACTAACCTTGCGTGCAACCCCTATGTCATGCATCACAAATAACATAGAAATACCACGGTTATTCTGGAGGTCAAGCAGAAGTCTCAATATCTTTGCCTGAACGCTCGGATCAAGGAAAGACGTAGACTCATCTGCAATAAGCAGGTCAGGCTCAAGTATAAGTGCCCGTGCTATAGCCACACGCTGCAATTCACCGCCGCTCAGTTCATGCGGATATTTTTGCATAAAATAATCTTCATAAGGCAACTGCACTTCATCCAAAACATCCTTAATTCTCTTTACCGCATTATCACCAAATAGCCCGTGTATCCGCAGAGGTTCTGCGATCGCTTCAAAAACAGTAAACCTGTGACTGATCGAGTCCTTAGGGGACTGGTAAATAATACCAACAGTCCTGAAAAACTCTTTTTTATCAATCGTTCCTACTTCCTTTCCCCGAAAGACAATCATTCCGTCATCCGGCTTGATTGTACCTGCTGTAAGATATGCAAGTGTGGTCTTTCCTGACCCGGTCTCTCCCACAAGTGCAAGTATTTCGCCTTCATCAAGTGTGATGGAAATATTCTTGAGAACCTCAATATCTCCATAAGATTTTGAAATGTTTTCTACACATACCATAGTCGCTATGCCACCCCGATGGCAGACAACGTAACTTCCATTCCCGTTATTTCCATCTATTAACTTTGCCTGCGGCTGCTTTTGGGAACATACATCAATAGACTGAGTACACCTTTGCTGAAAAATACATCCACTTGTTGCACCCGATGTCTTTGATGGCGGAGCCCCCCTCACACCTGCAAGGTCTTTAGCACGTTCCATCATCGGAAATGAGCGCACAAGCGCACGGGTGTATGGATGGCGCGGTGCATCCAGTAGTTTTTCAGACGGCAGTAATTCAAGGATCATACCTGAATAGAGCACAGCGATACGATCAGAACAATGGTGTGCAAAAGACAGATCATGGGTGATCAGGAGCAACGCTTTCCCTGCATCTACCTGTTCTTTTATCACTTTTGCAAGATAGGATTTTGTAATCGCATCCACTGATGCGACCGGTTCATCCAGCACAAGAATATCCGGGTCAGTGATCAATGCCATTGCTATAAGTACTCGCTGCCTCTCCCCTGCACTTATCTGATGTGGAAATAGTACATCCCTACCAGGTTTGATCTTCAGGTGATCAAGCATTTCTTTGGATCTTTCCAGCGCAGCACTACGGGGTTCCCCATTTTTGATCAACGGTTCGGCAATTTGGTCAATGATCCTGTGAACCGGATTTAATACATCCCCGTAATTCTGGAATACAATGGAAATCTTGTTCCACCGTAACTTTTCCATCTCTTTATCGGTCATATCTGAAATATCGACATCATCAAGGAATATCTGTCCTGACATAAACGAGTTGGAAGCCAGCAGTTTCATGGATGCAAGCGCAAGTGTGGATTT
>DAOUWY010000046.1 GCA_030666885.1 Methanosarcinales archaeon | reverse complement strand
GCAACATTGTTCAGATTGTCCCTTTGTGTCTTCAATTCCCCCATCTTATCGTTATAACCACTCCTGCGGTCCCTGACCTCTTCCCTTTGTTTTTTAAGTTCAGCTATCTTCTTATTGACCTCATCACGCCGCTGCCTGTACCCACCCGCAGAATCCCTGAGTACTTTTGCCTGCTCATGAAGTTCATCCCGTTTTTCCCTCAGGTTCTTTGCACCCTTATTATGAAGATTCATCTCATAGTAATGGTTTTTGACCTCCCGATCCTTATGGTCAATATGCTGCCTGAGCACATTTACCTTGTTTTTGATCTCTCCCTCGGAAAGGCCGGATACATCAATCATTATTGGCACCCTCCTGTCCCCACATTCTCCCAGTATCCCTGTGCTTCCTTGTGAAGACCGATCCTGCGCTTAAGCCAGGCCGACCTGGCCTCCTGGTCTTCAACTTCCTGTTTCAGTGCAATTGATTCTTTTCTGTGCTCATCAGGAGCATTCAGTATTTCATCAAGTTCACCCCGGGCTGCTTTCGCGGTCTCCAGAATATCAAGGATGGAGGATACAGTAGCCTGCTGTGCCATCTCATTGTCAGGAACATTGTCGATAATTTCTTTAAGCAATGACTTTATCCTGTCGATATAACCGTATTCCTCACTTGAAGAAAGATTTGCATTTTGAAGCTTGCTCTCGAGATTCCCGATCTCACTTTCCAGGTGCTGTATCTTCCCCTTATCACTGATATTCTCAAGAAGTTTCAATCGCAATTTACCTGCCTGGAAATATAATTGGTGGCGTTTTTCCTTTAATACAACAAGGCGCGTTTCAAGGGCCTCCAGTTCTTTAGTTACTCGATTGTATTCAAAACGACCGGCCCCTATCTTTTCTTCCAGGTCATTCAATTCACTGCTGTATTCACCCATGAAATGGTTATGTTTTTCAATTACTATGGATAACAATTCGCTATCATCCAGTAATGTCACAGGCGTATTGGTTTCTTCGGTTTCTGTATCTGGCAAAGTGATTTCCCCATATAACTTAAAACCACTAATCGTAATACCTGAATATATCTTTTTCCAAAAAAAGTATACCACTTTAGTTCACACACAGAACATCTGGGCATGTGGTACGCCGCTGATAACAATTACGGATTCCGGGACTATGGCCCCGCAGGATATGGCCGCAGCAATACTCTGTTCTCCGACAATATTCGCGGTGGTGGCTTCCAGAAGAGCTGTCTGTACCCGGTCAGCATCAACCGGTTCCCCTTTGTAGAACTCTTCAGTTACTTCAAGTTTCAGTCCGGAGTCCCTATAGGTTTTTCCTATGAGATCACGATCACAAACTGCTACCAGCACCGATACTTCAGTCTCATATATCTTGATATACATAGTCACAGCTTGGATTACAAACTATTAAACCTTATGTTGATTTTAAGTAGCCGTTCCTTGGTTCAAAGATGGCCCCTTCCCTTTTAAGCCTCTTGATTATATCCTCTGCCTTATCCTCATCTACCCCGGCTTCCGATGCACGCTTGATCACTTCATCCTTTGGTGCTTTCCCTTCGTGTTCCTGCTGGAGCTCACGTATAATATCACGGATCAACTTGGCCCGGTCACGCTGGCTTTTAGCCATACCGGTACTGATAATATCGACATCCAGTTTCCCTGTCTCGGGGTCGGTCATAACCTGCCTCAGGCTTTCATTTACTATCCTGATAATGCGGTTCACATCAGTTGTGGTTACAACATTACTGAGGCGCATCCTTGCTGATGCCTCTGCCAGGCGGACAAGGGCCTCAAGCTGTCTGGCAGTAACAGGTACGGGAGAATTGGGATCAGATGACCCCTGGTTCCTGAGGTTAAGGTAAAAATCAATGATCATCTGCCTGGCATCGCCCTCCAGGACAGGAAAAATGTTACGTTTGGAATAAGCGATATATTTCCTCATCAATTCCGGGTCAATAACTGGCTGGATAACCTCCATAGCTTTATCGATCTGGTCCTGGGTGACAGGTGATGATTGTACATTATGGAACTGGGCATTGATCTCACCCGCATAGTGCCCTTTCATTATATGTTCGGCGATATCTGTATCCCTTTTCTTACCTGGTTCGTCAGTCAGTATAAAGATAAGGTCGAACCTGGAGATAAGGGCGGGAGGCATATTGATTTGCTGCGGAATGTTCTCATACTTGTCGAACCTGCCGAATTTGGGATTGGCCGCACCCAGCAGGGCACACCGGCTCTTAAGAGTAGCCAAGATACCAGCTTTTGCAATACTTATGGTCTGCTGTTCCATTGCCTCGTGCAGGGCACTCCTGTCTTCCTTTGCCATCTTGTCCATTTCATCCACTGCTGCCATGCCCTTATCTGCAAGTACCAGTGCTCCGGCTTCCAGCGTCCACCGCCCGTCACCGAAATCATCCTTAACTGCCGCTGCGGTAAGACCGGCAGATGTAGTGCCCTTGCCTGAAGTGTAGATGCCCCTGGGCGATAATTTTATTGCATAGCGTAAAAGCTGGGATTTAGCAATACCAGGGTCTCCCACCAGCAGCATATGGATATCACCCCTGATCCTTGACCCGTCAGGCAAATGTTTTGCCACACCTGAGAACAACTGCAGTGCCATAGCTTCTTTTATCTCGTCATAGCCAAAGATGCTGGGAGCAATTGAGGATATCATCCTGTCATAAATATCAGGTGAGCCGCCCAGTTCCCTGATCAACTCTTCATCTTCAGGTGTGATCTCGATCTCATCAAACTCATGGTCTTCACGTTCGATTGACAGTCCGTCCAGCACCAGGTCAAAGTAAGTGCTCTTGATCTGGTTCTTTTCTCTCTGGTAACTTCTCAGTATGCCCACAATAGTCACACGGTCCCCGGGGGCCACCAGTCCTGACAGGTCTTCCTCAATATCAATATCCAGTGTCTGTGGCTGTTCACCACCCCTCAGGTCTTCCGGGGACTCCTGCAGCCTGAGCTTCTGGGCATCCACAAAAGCTGATTCATTTACAAGCAATTTGAACGGACCCTGCCTGCCGCATTGCTCATTCTCGCATTCAAGTGGTTGTACGAACTTACTACCGCTCTGGAAAACATTTGTTATATGCCCGCACCTCTGGCATTCAAAAGCTGCCCTGACCAGTTTGGGCCTGACCTCGGTAGCCTTCCTGATTATACCATCAATAGCGATCAGTTTCGAAATATTTTCGCTCCTTAGAAGGCGTATATCTATCTTTGAAGAGATCCTGACAATCCTTATGTAGGCATCTTCTAAGGTTACATCCATTGGCAGGTCTGTCTTCCGGAGAGCATTATTGGCATCATCCAGCACTTTGGTAGGTGTTTCCAGTAGCTCTGTTGCAAGTTCCAGGTCATATCTTTCAATATCAGGAAATTCAATTACCAGACTCTTATTTTCCGGGTAAATACCTGCAAGGGATAGCAGCTGCTCCCAGTAATAACGCTTATAGAATTCTTCCCAGACAGGTTCGGATGAATGTTCGGTCATTTTAATAAATCTGGTTTATGTAGGGTAATCAGATATGAATGTTTCCAAAGAGGGCGGGGTGAAAGTATTCTATTGATATTGTTTTTGGTCCAGTGGAAACGAGGGGGTATTAAATTCTACGTATTTTGTTCGTATTTGTACGAAATACTTATATACAATAAATATATATTAAGTAATTGTACAAGCGAGGTTTAAGACTATTTTATGTTTTCCCACCCCCTTCCCTCGTTTGTACCCTTCAATACTATTAATGGAACATTGTTCATCACCTTATGGAAAAGTTGATAAAGCATAAATAATGATAACTTTCTACATAGTAATGATGAAAAAGATTTTTAATGATTCTACTTATTGTCATTTATGAGGGATAAATTATGAACGAAAAGGATAATGAGACTTCACAGGCTTCCGGGGAGGAAACTGAAAACCTTGGGCCCGGACCAATCCCTGAAAAGGAATCGGATTTACCTGAAGAAGAAACGGTCACAACTCCTAATGAAAAACCAGAGGAAGAGATCGAAGTATCACCAGAAGCTCCTGAGGAAGATGAACTGGTAGTAGCTTCAGAGGAGAAATCGGTGGCAGTTTCTGATGAAGAGCCGGATGAAGAAGTTGAATTGGAACCGGAAACTCCAGGGGAAGAAGAACCGGTAGTGGCTTCTGAGGAGGAAGCGGTGGCAGTTTCTGATGAAGAGCCGGATGAAGAAGTTGAATTGGAACCAGAAACTCCAGGGGAAGAAGAACTAGTAGTAGCTTCAGAGGAGAAATCGGTGGCAGTTTCTGATGAAGAGCCGGATGAAGAAGTTGAATTGGAACCGGAAACTCCAGGCGAAGAAAAACCGGTAGTGGCTTCTGAGGAGGAAGCGGTGACAGTTTCTGATGAAGAGCCGGATGAAGGAGTTGATTTGGAACCGGAAACTCCAGAGGAAGAAGAGCCGATAGTAGCTTTTGAGGAGGAATCGGTGGCAGTTTCTGATGAAGAGCCAAAGGAAGAAGTTGAAGTGGAACCTGAAACTCCAGGGGAAGAGGAACCGGTAGTAGCTTCAGATGAAGAATCGGTGACAGTTTCTGATGAAGAGCCGGATGAAGAAGTTGAAGTGGAACCCGAAACTCCAGGGGAAGAAGAACCGTTAGTGGCTTCTGAGGAGGAATCAGTGGAAGCTTTTAATGAAGAGCCTGAAACATCATCCGAACCAGCCCCTGTGTTCAAAGAAGAGCCAAAAGCGGCACCACCCAAAGAAGTAGTGATCATAAATGAAATGGAGAAAAAACCCAACAAGTTCGTTAAAAAGATCAAGCGAGCAGGACTTGTAATAGTCCTGATAATTGCACTGGCCCTTGCAGGCACCATGGTTGCATGGACTTCTGGCATGGATGATTTGAGAGACGACAATGACTATCTTATTGTTGTGGTTTTCAAGGAAGCTGAGGCAGCGAGTATATATCATAAGGATACAGGAGAATCAGAGATTATCGAAGTTACTGAGCTGGAAAAAATATCCAACCGGAATCTCTTTTTTGAATCGGCCCAGAAGAAGTACGGTGTACTTGACAGGATGATCATTATTGATGTGGATACCCTAAGAAAATTATCAACAGATGAATATATTTTATATAAAGATGATCCCGAAAAGAAAATCACCAGAGACGAAATGTATAATTGGATGATTGGTAAAGATTTCCCTAGTGATGCAATACAGGGTAATGATTCCCCATCAGTAGTCAATGCCAATATGTTAAAATCATGGCTTGATCATTATGAAGGAAAGCTGTTTGGGAATTGGGGAAGTTATACTATTAAAGTTGTCTTAAATGGATACAGATCTGAAAAAATAATCATATATCCTGGAAACTCTGCACTTTTTATCCTGAAATACGTAGCAGTAGAACGAATATTCTTCCCTTTGTGAAAGACTTGGGTAAGATTTAAATAAAGCAGATGGACCCTACCATCTGCCCTCTTTTAATTCCCTTCGTTTCTTTTCAAGGAAAGAGTATACCGGACCGTGCGGTGAACCCTTAAGCAGCATCTCGATACCGGTACGTACTACCAGTACCTGGTCAGGGTACCCCATCAAGCTCACTGTTTTCCCCATGACCGATATCTTACTACCTGTCAGGTTCTCGAAAATCTCCCTTGTCTTGCCGTTCTTACCTATTATCCGCCCCTTAAGCCGTTTCATTTCCTTGGGCGTATTAGCTATATGGCTGAGATCAATAATTTCCAGGATCAGCATATCATCATCAAACAGGCGCAGGGCCTTTTCAGGACTAAAACCCCTGCCGATAGCCTTAATTACCTCTGCAGCCCTCATTGCCATCAGGGGGTCTTCGGCACTAATGATCTCAACACTCCCGGTATTACTGTCAATGTCAAGTTTTGAAGTGGACTTTTTCTCAATAATATTTTTAATGTTCCCATCAGGTCCGATTATTGCGCCGACCCTGTCCATGGGAACTTTAATGTAAGTGGATGTTTTGCTCTCTATCATATCAGCCCTCATGAAATACCTAATAGCACATATTACTGATGGTCTGGCCCGGACCTAATCACCTTTTCATAAAGGTCTTTAGTGTCCACGTCCACTTGGGACCTGGAGAAAAAACTTGCCATATTGTCAATGTCCCTATGAAGGAATTCGTCTGAATTCAGGTGGTCAAGGGTCACAGACTGGCCCATATCAATAAATACCGGAGTCAGGGAAACAGGATCAAGCAGAATATTATATTCACTCAGGTCGCCGTGTACCAGTTGTGCATCCCTGTACAACCGCACAAGGAAATCCTCAACAGCCCCATATACAAATGATGCCTGTTCCGTATCCAGGTTAAAATCACGAAGTTGCGGGAATGGAATATTTTCCTCTCCGATAAACTCCATAACAAGTATATTCCTGTTGGTTATTAAAGGCATGGGTACATTTAACCCCGCCTCCTTTGCCCTGCTTAAATTCCTGAATTCCTTGCGGGTCCATGCCAGTACAATATCTTTTTTGGTGTGTCTGACGTTCCTGAACCTCACATCACCTATCAGGTACTCCTGCATGGCCCTGAAATTACTGTTACTTATGCGATAGACTTTAATCGCCAACTCCTGCAGTTCATCATCCTGTGTTCTTACTGCATGGAAGATGTTTGCCTCTTTCCCTGTACTTACTGTACCCCCCAGCGCACCCAGGTATCCCTTTGATGAAAGCTTGTACAGGGCCATCAGCGTAGCTGTATCAAAAACCTCATCCTTGACCTTAAAATCTTCAGAATCCTTGATCCTCGTCCTGAACTCATCAAGTTTATCGTCAAACCTTTTTAGTTTTTTTGAAGACGTAGTGTCCAGGTCGACCATAACGAATTATCCTTTCAGGTATCCTCTTTTTTCCAGCCAGTCCACTTGTGGTCTGGTATATCGCCATATAACATCGGACTTTTCATCCTGGAAATCCCACGGCACCACAATAACGATATCACCTGCTCGAATCCAGGTACGTTTTTTCATCTTTCCCGGAATCCTGCCGAGTCTTACCACTCCATCCATGCACCGTACCCTGATCTTATTAGCACCAAGCATACTTTCAACTATACCTAAAACCTCTCTATCCTGTTTTCGGGGAACCCTTACTCTTACTACTTCATTCTGTTCTGGTGGTTTTTTCCTATGAATACTCAGATTAACACCTCTGTATAAAAAGAGAAAAACAGGTGTTCACATGATTTCCTCTGATAATGAACCGTTACATTATTTTTATATAAATTGGTACGTATATATATAAAACTAAGCTATTACTGTCGCTATGACTGCATATTACAACCTACAGATCAGGAAAATGCTCACTTCATTCGCATTTTCCAGACCTGCATGAAAGTATATACTTTCCTTTACGTGTACAAATTATGTAGTAATCCGAAGTTTAGCAACTAATCCTAAACAGTAGACATGTAGGGTGATTGGTCCAGTATACTGATACCATTATCAGATATGTTCATTACACGTATCTCGTTTAGTGTACCCGAACCCCTAAGTTTTGCTACATAGATGGAACGCTGTAAGTTGTTACCTGAAACGACCCTGCCAAGGCGTGTCACCGAGTCTGCACCGTATTCTACAACAGACTCAACATGGAAAGTCGTCCCTACAGTGACGATAGAAGTAATATCATGTCCTCTTAGTACACCGAACAGGTCATCTACAAGTGTCTTTAATTTGTAAGGAGAATCAATTGCAAGTAACATGGCTTCAATTGCATCAATAAATACCCTGTCAGGTTTGACCTCTTCAATCTTACGGATAAGCAGCTTCTTAAAGCTCATGATAAGTTCCATAGGTGCCATGTCGATAGTCTTCTGTAACCTGAGTTCAGGGTCAGCTATATCAACAAATGTTACCTTACCTGTTTCCTCAAATTCCGAGAAATCCCATTTGAATGAAGAATACATCTCTTTTTTCAGGCATTCTGCTGATTCCGAAGTCATAATACAAAGGGTTTTTTCATTGTTCCGGACACCATGATACAGAAATTGGGAGCCAAATACAGTTTTACCAGTCCCTGATTCCCCGGAAACCACATTTACTGTCTTTTTGAAATAGCCACCTTTTAACAAATCATTGTAACCAGTGATTCCTGTATCCACCCTATCCAAAATTTCATTCTTGATTGTCATTTGAACCAACTAAGATATTAACATACTTCATTATGAAATTTTCTATCAAAAACTTCATAATGAAATTTCCTGTCAAAAACACAAAATATACGTATCCACTTCAAATCAAAGGGTAATTTAAAAATTATTAGACCGGATTTACAGGATCGACAGGATACGAGACAACATTAATATCCTGTAAATCCTGTAAATCCGGTCAAAATACCATACTTTTTGAAGTGGATACAAATATACTCTATATTTTATATTTTCAGCTGTCCCATTCGTTCAACAGCCTCATTTATCCGTTCCACTGACCGGGTCAGGGAAAAACGCACATAGCCTTCACCATAATCCCCGAAACCCACACCTGGTGTGGCCACGATACCTGCTTCTTCCAGCAGTACCTTTGATAAGCCCATTGAATCATAACCCTCGGGTACCGGGGCCCAGACATAGAATGTAGCCTTTGGCGGCTGGACATCAATACCCAATTCCTTTAATCCCACCATCAGGGCATCCCGCCTCTGTGTGTATAGCTTGTTCATGTCACTGATACACTGCTGGGGGCCCTGCATTGCCTCGATCCCCGCCTCCTGTACCGCCTCAAAGGCCCCGGAATCTATATTGGTCTTGACCCTGCCCAGGCCGTCCAGGATTTCTGCATTGCCCACAGCGAACCCTATCCTCCATCCGGTCATATTATAGGTCTTTGACAGGGAATGCATTTCAATACCAACGTCCATGGCGCCGTCAAATTCCAGGAAACTTGGTGCCTTATAACCGTCAAATGTCATCTCACTGTAAGCATTGTCATGGACGATGATGACCTCATTCTCTTTTGCGAACTCAATTACATCTTCAAAGAACTTTTCAGGTGCTATGGCCGATGTGGGATTATTCGGGTAGTTCAGGAACATTAGTTTTGCCAGTTTTGCTACATCCTTGGGGATTGCATCAAGGTCGGGCAGAAAGCCATTTTCTTCAAGCAGAGGCATAATAAAGGGCTTTCCATCAGCAAATAACGTGCCTATTTTATACACAGGATATGCAGGGTCCGGGACCAGGGCAATTTCTCCGGGGTTTATGAATGCCAGTGGTATATGGGCAATACCCTCCTTTGAGCCTATCAAGGTCAGCACCTGTGAGACAGGGTCCAGTTCAATACCCAGGTGTTCTTTGTACCATTTTGCAGCGACTTCCCTGAAGGACAACATACCGGTATATGAAGGGTATTGGTGCCGGTTTGGGTTTTGTGCAGATCTATACAGGGCCTGGATGACATTATCAGGTGTGGGCATATCCGGGTCACCAACACCCAGGTCTATCACATCCACGCCTTTTTCAATTACTCCGGCCTTTGCTTTATCTATGGCTGCAAAAAGATAAGGGGGGAGATTGTTGATTCTTTCTGAGTACATTAGTTCCACCTTTGGTAAATGATAAAATAAAGTGCTTAAACTTAAATAAACTGAATTGCAAAATGTCTTTATATCTACTTAAACCTTTAAGTTACACTATTTATGAAAATCTCTGAGATCGACATTCCCGACGCTGTAAAAGGATTCTACATAG
>DAOUWY010000070.1 GCA_030666885.1 Methanosarcinales archaeon | reverse complement strand
TGGGTCGCCATGACAGCAGACATAATAAGCGGAATAATGATCGGGAACAGGATCACTGGAAGCAGGATCTCTCTTGTCCTCATATTGACTGTCAGGGCCGAGAACAGTGTTCCCACCAGAATAAAACCGATCGTACCCAGCAGGATTATGACAATAAGACTGGCCAGCACCTTTACATCACTGAAATTGAACAGGACAATGAACAGGAGGGGTACAATGATGGCTTCAATCAGGAACATTATGACCAGGTTGGACACGACCTTACCCAGGTAAATGGTTGAAGGGTCAACAGGACATAATTTCAGTCCGTCAAGGCAACCCTCTTCCATCTCGCTGGAAAATGAACGGGACAGGCCCAGCATTCCGGCAAAGGTTAAAGCTATCCACAGGATACCGGGCGCTAAATCTTCTACTTTGATATTGAACAGGATATTGCTGAAAGAATAGTAGAATATGACAATTACAAGCAGCGAGAATATCACCATGCTGCTCAGCATTTGCTTGGTCCGCAACTCCATTAGCAGGTCCTTCCAGGCAAGGTAAAGGAAATCCTTCAATTGTCACACATCCTTTACATAATGTTCATATGTATGGCGGAACTGCTCCATGCCCTCCATCTTATCCTCAGCAACTTCGTACACGATCTTCCCATTATACAGGATAACAACCTTATCGGCAAGTGCCAGCCCCCGCTCTATATCGTGGGATACCATGACCTGGGTCTTGTCTGATACATCAAGTTCGCTTAAGATAGAATCAAATGTAGCTGCTGCATGCTGGTCAAGCCCGGTGTAAGGTTCATCCAGGAACAGTATCTTCGGGTCATGCAGGATAGCCCGGGCAATGCTCAGACGCTGTTTCATACCCCTGCTGAAAGTACCCACCCTGTCATCCAGCCTGTACTGCAGCCCTACTTCTTCCACAAGTTCGTGTATCCGTGCCTCCAGCTTGTCCCTGTGCATACCGTACATCCTGCCAAAGAACAGCAAGTTCTCTTTTGCACTCAGGTCCTGGTACAGGTAGGTTTCGTGCGAGATCACGCCGATAAGCCGCCTCACTTCCAGAGGTGATTTCGTAACATCGAGGTCATGGACAAGCACAGTACCTGAAGTAGGGCTGACCAGTGTGGACATGATCTTGACCAGTGTGGTCTTGCCGGCACCGTTGGGGCCGAATATGGTTAAAAAATCCCCGGTCTTGATATCCAGGTTGATATCACGAAGCACAGCATGGTTCCCGAAAGTCTTTGACAGATGCCTGATGGAAATAATGATTATCTGCTCCGTTACATATTTTAGAAGTATACTAAACCGTGTCTGTTTTTTGTAACTTTTTGCCACAGAGAACACAGAGGTCACAGAGATGCCTTTTTCGCAGCTTTGAATCCTACCTCTGTGTTCTCTGTGACCTCTGTGGCTTTTATCTATAGTTCCGAATTACATATGAGAAGTAGTATAACTACTCTTTCCTGGTTTTTTTAAGTTCCGATTTGCAGCGGACTTGCAATCTTCTTAAGTGTAGCCACGGCAGACAGGGCGGCCAGGTAACTTGTTTTCGGATTTTCCGGGGAAGGTACATTCTCGACCTGTGTAATAAACCTGCCAAAATCCCCTACAACTTCTATCTCATGCCTGTTCCTGTCACTGGTCGGGTCCACTATTATGCGTACCTTTGTTTTTTCCACACCGATACCTGCAAGGCTAATGGCAGCAGCCACATTGACATTCGCGGGGAAGGCTTTCACAGCTTCATGGGCAGCACCCTCGAAAATTACTGTGGATTCCCTGAAACCTTCCAGGTCAATATTGTGTTCGACCACGTACGGTGCTCCGGCAAGAGCCCTGGGCGGTTTGGTAGATGTAAGTGTAACAGATTCTATTCCAGCTATGGATGCGGATTTGATTCCGTCAATACCTACCACTGCTCCTGAAGGCAGGTATATCTTACAGTTATTTTCCAGTGCCAGGTACGACAGCCTGTCCATCAGGTCGGAATCGACAAGTGCGCCAACACTCATTATCATTATATCACACCCATTTTCAAGAGCAGTAATTGCTGCTGTCGGGACGGCTTCGGGTGCTGCAGCTTCCACAACAAGGTCCACCATTTCTACCATCTGCCTGATCTTTACCATCCCTGGTTTGCAGGACAGGCTGGCGCATAGAGTTTCCATAAGTTCTGTATGGTGTTCATGTACGGAAATAAGCCGGGCACCTTCGATATCAGTATCCAGGGCATGACAAATAAAGGACCCGATCGCACCACACCCTACAACTCCTACACGAAGCATATTAGCATCTCTTTTTAGTATTTATTAAAAATTATCCAGTACAGTCTGTACGTCAACTTTGAAATCATCTTTCAAAGAATAATGGTTGTGCTCCCTTGTCACATCAACACGAAGGATACCGAGACGGGTATTCATCAAGCCTACCATTGCAGAGACGCCGCGATAGTTCAAGTCAAAGCCCTGTTGTACAAGATTATTGTAGATGTCATTCGTAGTATATGTTTTTCCGATAAGGAACATCTTCAGGACAGTCTTACGCAGATTGGTCTCATCCTTACGTAAATATTTAATTAGCCGTTCTTTGACTTGATCATTGGTCTTGTTCAGTATTACCACCATCAATATTTATCAGTAAAACCAGGATTCAATATGTTCACTTTAAGGTAAATAAAAGTTGGCGTCAAATTGTGAAATCTACAGCCGTATCGATGGGAATCCTTTCAACCACCAACCTGCCATATGTGGGGTAGCATTCTTCATACCATGACCGGAACCGGCCCCTGATTTCTGACGCAATCTCCTCCAGCACCCACCAGGCCAGTTCCACCCTGCCATCCCGCAGCTCAAAAAGCTGCCGGGGCACCTCCAGTAAACTCAGCATCTTTGTGATCCTTTCCACATCACCTTCTATCACACCGTAGAATAATGTACCGTCCGGGGTCACTTCATCAAATTCACGCTCAGATTGGTTGGCAGTTCGCAGCAGCCTATTGCGCAACTGGACTGCATCCTTAAAGCGGGATGAGCAGAAATGTGCCTTTGACCCCGGGTCCTTACGGATAATACTATACGCTACATCCCTGCTGCCGGTTGCACGACAGCTTTCATCATCCAGGGCAGAATAACCCCGGGCTTTAAGTGCCCCTGCATTTGTCTGTGAGAACTCCAGTTCATTCAGGTTTATGAACACATTACAATCCCTGGCAAAACCTGCAACCTGCTCTGAACCCGGCAGGGAAGGTATCTCAAAACCTGCATCCATACCCAGTTCTTTCGCTATTTCCAGCGACCGGGCGAAGCCTGACACTGGCAGATGGTCCCAGATTTCCGGTTGCGGGTGGAATCGTATCTCATCGAGTCCTGCCGTTTTAAGCTCTTTTAGAATTACTCTGCCTGGGGACTGGGCAGTATAAAGGTGGATGTGATGCTCACTGCCAAAGCTGGCTTTCAGGAGCTTGATATACCCGAGTACCCTGTCCGGCACCAGCAGGGGTTCACCTCCGGTTATCCCGGTGCCCAGGGCATTCATGCTGCGGGCCTCGTCCAGGATGTCATTATCTGACGATACCGGGCGCTCGTTAGCGAATGTTACATCTTTACGCATCCGTTTTTCAGAGACGGGGCAGTAGAAACAGCTTTTGTGGCATAATCCGGTTACGAAGAGTACCATTTTTGCACCCTTGTAGCAGAGCTGGCAGCCGTGTGGAAGACTGGTGTAGAATGAACCTGATCCGTTTTCATGTTCCATTGTCGGACTTGTATATGTTCTGCCGGACATTAAATTTAGGGTACCAAGCTCCCATCATGGAAGTGTTTGGCATGTCTGTATGGATTGGATGTTCTAATTAAGACTTTTTATTATTTTTTGATTACACTTATTAATCAGTTCTTTTAACCGCAGATGAACGCGGATACTGCATGCGAAATCTGCGTTCATTTGCGTTCATATGCGGTTCGTTATAGTTCAAAAGACCAGAAGATAATAAAAAGTCTCTGAAGTAGATACTCAACTTATCTATTTTAAATGCGAGAGAAGGAAATGCGTCTATACTTTCCTATACGTAAATAGTTTATAGGGTGGCTGAATAGTAACTAAAGAAGTTTCCTTTTAACCTTGTATATGAAAATCCCATTATGTAGTATATTCGGCATTGATCCGCACATAGTCGTAGGACAGGTCACATCCCCAGGCAGTAGCACATCCGCTACCCACTCCAAGGTCCACCATGATGATAACCTCTTTTGAACCCATAATCTCCTTAAGCGTATCTTCCGGAGTACTGACGATCTTTCCTTTTTCCACCAGCGAGGCAGATGCATAATTATTGGCAAACATCAGGCTGATACAGTCCGGTTCCATTTCTGCACCTGAATATCCCACTGCAGCCACCACCCTGCCCCAGTTTGGATCATGGCCGAATATTGCGGATTTTACAAGGGGTGATGTGATGACGGCCTTTGCAGCCAGTACTGCGTCACTTTCGTTTGCTGCCCCCGTGACCCTTGCCTCGATCAGGCAGGTAGCACCTTCACCGTCTTTGGCGATCATCCTGGCAAGTGCGGTGCATACTGCTTCCAGACCCTGTCCGAACTCTTCCGGGTCGGTGTGACCCATTTGTCCGGTGGCGGTTATCAATACCATATCATTTGTGCTGGTATCCCCGTCCACCACAACCATATTGAAACTCTTATCCACTGCCCGCTTAAGATACTTTCCAAGCTCACCAGGATCCATCGCAGTATCAGTGTACAGGAAAG
Source organism: Methanosarcinales archaeon (assembly GCA_030666885.1). GTDB lineage: Archaea > Halobacteriota > Methanosarcinia > Methanosarcinales > Methanocomedenaceae > Methanocomedens_A. The sequence goes on along the minus strand of DAOUWY010000070.1, from coordinate 3,223 downwards.
CCAGCATAGTACCCATATTCGGGGCGATCATGCCGCTGCCCTTGGCTATCCCGCCAATACGTGTGCCGTTGGGAAGTTCAACTGCCACCTCCTTGGAAAAGGTATCTGTGGTCATAATAGCCCTGGCAGCGGCTGTACTGCCATTTGCCGAACCAGTCAAACCCGCTGTCACCGCCCCCACCTGTGAACTTATAATATTAAGATCAAGCCTGTGACCTATAACACCCGTGGATGCCACTGCTACAGTCCTCTCATCCAGGCCCGGACCTCTGGCTGCCAATTTAGCCATAGCCCTGGCATCCTCCATCCCTTCCGGCCCTGTAAATGCATTGGCATTGCCGCTGTTGGCTATCACTGCAGATAACCTGCCCCCTTCAAGGTGTTCCCTCGTAAGTACCAGGGGTGCAGCTATGACCCGGTTGCGAGTGAACACGCCTGCTGCACTGCCGTTGGCTTTTATAAGCGCCAGGCCGTACTTATCCTGCTTTACACCCCAGGCTGAGACGCCTTTGACGGCACAGATGCCGCCATCTATGAACTTAAACTGCAACAGCAACAGCTCCCATCAAGCTAAGCTGATAAAGCCAGCCCGGCAATAATATCATGGCGCGTCACAATGCCTACCAGTTCACTGTCCTTGATAACAGGTACCCTAACAACATTATGTTTGACCATTCTCGATGCCACAGTCTCCAGGCTTTCCAAAACATCTGCGGTGACCACGGGATGGCTCATTACATCGCTGACCTTCTTGTTACCCACATCATCCAGTGCATGGCTGACCTCTTCCCATCCGATAAGTTCCCGAAGTGGCACTTCAATGATCTCGAAGGGGCTGGGCAGCCAGAGCTGGCTATCCCTTTCCGGTACTTCCAGCAATTTAAGGATATCACTTTCTGTGATCATACCTGTCACTTTACTATCCTGTACCACTGGTATCCCGCCTATTTTATGCTCCCTGAGTAACCGGGCAGCATGTTTGACCGGGTCGTCGGGACTGCAAAATATTACGTTCTCTGTCATGATCTCATTTACCTGCATAATTATAACTCCTTTTGGCCCTTCTTAGGGCACTCCTCAGGGAAAGGTTGCCGGATTCCATAGTCCTGTGGTTTCGTCAAGTCCGAACATCAGGTTCATGTTCTGCACCGCCTGTCCCGATGCTCCTTTAACCAGGTTGTCAATGGCAGATACCACAACTAACCGCTGCCCTTCGGCATCCATCCCAAACCCTATATCGCAGAAATTGGAACCCCGTACCGGACCCAGCATGGGAATGCCATCCATAAGACGGATGAACGGTTTATCCTTATAGAACCGGTTGTAGATATCGGCAACCTGCCCTGTATCCATATCTTCTTTCAGGAACAGGTGGGCTGTGGTCAGGATACCCCTAACCGATGGGACTACATGTGGCGTGAAACTGACTCTGGTATTCTTATCCAACCGCCCCAGTTCCTGGCGCATCTCGACACCGTGGCGGTGGGTAGTGAGCTTGTACGCCTGCACATTCTCTGCCATGTTCGGGTAGTGGGATACTCCACTTGGTTCAGCACCGGCACCGGATATACCGCTCTTTGAGTCAAAGACCACCAGCTCAACCAGCCCTGCGGCTGTCAGTGGTGCAGCCGCCAGGGTTGCGCCGGTCGGATAACATCCTGGATTGGCGATCATCGATGCACCGGCCACTTCAGGATGCAGTTCAGGCAGGCCGTAAACGGCCTCCTTCGGTGCTTTGTGTTTAAGGTTGTAAGTCTTTTCGAACACACTGACAGGCAGCCGGTAATCCGCGCTTAGGTCGATGACCTTTGTGCCAGCGTCCAGTACAGGCGGTACCACATCCATGGCACTGCCGTGGGGTACTGCAGTGAAGACCACATCACACTGGCCCGCCACTTCACCTGCACTTAGGTTTTGGAACTTCAGGTTAGTAAAACCTCTCAGGTGCGGGTGTGTGTCACTCACCAAAGCGCCGTCCAGGCGCCGTGAGGTCACGCATACCACTTCTACGTCTGGGTGGCTGGTCAAAAGGCGCATCAGTTCGCCACCTGTGTAGCCTGAGCCTCCGATAATCCCTGCTTTTATCATAGTATCACTGTATTTACTACTCTTTAGGATATATAATCTATTTATCAGCTATGTTTTTTGCTATTTTTTTGAGACTTTTTAATTTATTCTGGATAAATGAATCATGGCAAAAAAGATTCACCACAGAGGACGCTGAGAGGCGCAGAGATATGTTGTTTTTCTCTGCGAATCTATGCGCTCTCTGCGGTTTTTTGAATAGTCCCAGTAAATATTAAAAAGTCTCTGCTTTTTTGCACGCCACTTAGGCCCTGCATCCGACCCCCTATATCCCGGATACCATCCATCTGCACCAGGATAATCGATACTCGCCCAATGTTGAAGATTATCGAGGATGTCCAGTAATTCAAAATCCAAAGAAAAAGGAAGCTGATTGGAGCTTTAAATCTGAAAAGAAGCAAGAAATTTATTACTGAAAGCAATTGTTGGACAGCCTCTATCAAAAAAAAATTAAAACTAAGCCAAGGTCCGGATTCGAACCGGAATAAAACCGCTTACTGCCAGCACATGATAATGTGCATATCTGCAGGCGATTGCGTAGCCGCTCCGCCACCTTGGCGCTTAGTTGGCTTAAATATCTATTGTAGTTAATAAGATTGATAAATTAACCATTATTTGCTACACTTCAAACATATTTATTTGATGTGTTAACCACTTTGCGATTCAAAAAGTACATAATTGTATTTATAGATAACTATTATGTCAGTCCAAATTTTTAGTATGGGCTTGGCCCTGGACTTCATGACGTGCCTGATCCGGACAGCACTGTAAGAAATCAAAGCCTTTAAATTACACCCCATCTTTTCATATTATGCGCCCTTTTCTTCAGAATCCCCTCCGAAGTTTTTTGGGCGCTTGATGTGCCCGGAACTCATGCTATTCAAGCTTGTTAGCTTCTGGGCGCATCTAATCCCCTCGCACACCCTGCCCTATCAATCAAAATGGGTGCATTTAAATTGAACAACAGTTTATACAATATTATGGCTTATATCAATCTTACCACAGATTCCCATGTAGCTATTGTAAGTATTGTTCATTGCTGGGAAGTTGTTAAAAAGGACATTGCCGGACAAGATGGAAAATCAGGGGGCGGAGTATTATTAACAGGCCTTGGACTTAAGTCCGGGGTATAGGTGAC
>DAOUWY010000214.1 GCA_030666885.1 Methanosarcinales archaeon | reverse complement strand
GACACACTTAATTTTGGGAAAATTACCCCCGGGGAACAGAGTAAGATGCAAGTGCTTACTCTTAGCAATACAGGCAAAAGTACAATCACTGTAACCGCTGATATAACAGATACTGTGAATGATCTACATATAAGTGGGCTGCTGCTTGACTTTGATAACTGGAACACCTATTCGAAATTAATTATACCAGGTGAGGCAGTAGATGCAAGTATTATGCTTAACATACCTAATGACTATGCAGAAGTGGAAATACAGGAAGGAAAACTTACTTTCTGGATATCTGAGGCTTGAAGTGTTTCCAATGTTATGATCAGTTTGAGGCAAAAACCTAATAGTAAAATATATATCAATATCGTATTATAATATCAATAATGTTAATTGGTGATACAAATGTTAAAAAAAATATTAATATTTATCATACTTTGTTTTACATTTACACAAACCGCATCAGCCATCGGTGTTGGTGTCACTCCCGGTAGCTTAAATTTTAGTGTACAGGCTGGCGGTTCGGATACTAGATCACTGTTCGTGATAAATACCGGTACCGAAGTTTCAAATTATAAGGTATATGTGGATGATGATTATGCTGGCTGGTTTGACATCTCGCCTGATAATTTTAATCTAAGCGCAAATGAAAATAAAGAGGTAATATTAACAATAAAACCGCCCCTGTCTGTAAAAGGAGAGTTTGATTTTAAAGTTTATGCAGTATCTTCTTCACCATCTTCTGATTTTAGTGTGGGCAGTGGCATCAAGGTACCAGTTCATACCCATGTGTCAAACACTGGATTAATGGTGGGTATATTACTGCTACTATTAGTCATTGGAGCAGGTGGATTCTATTACTTTAAAAGCAAAAAAAACAATGGAAAAAATACGTGATAGTAGGAACCTCAAATATATTCCAGGCAGAAGGAGTGAATTAGTCAATGGAATTAAATATAAATATACTTAAAATAAATATAATTTCATGCATAATATTGCTGAGCTTACTAACAGTTACTTCAGCAGTGCAGGAACCGGAAATAAATGTATATGCAGCCGATAAACCGCTTTCAACTTTTAGCCATGACACTATTAAAGGCGGATTGACCTACACGGCAGGAGACAGTAATTACAGCGGGAAGCTGTGGACTGGTGATACTTATACTGTGCATAATCCGGTCTCGTTACCTGAAGGCGCAGTAGTAAAGTTTGCGCGGCTCTATAACTACTGGACCTGGAGTGCCGAGGGAAACACTGGCAGGTATCCTGATATGGAATTGACCCTGGACGGAGTTAAGCTTGACCCGGATATAAAGTATAATGACAGAAAGGGGTGGGGGATATATGATTATCCTGCTGGCACATGGTCATACGACGTGACCAACTATGTAACACAAAGTGGTAGCTATATGGCAGTGGTAGAAAATACCGGGCCAGATGGCTCATTTTTCAGTATGAACGGTGTGGGTTTGCTTGTAGTGTATACAGATGAAGAAGGAATGGACATCGAATACTGGGTCAATGAAGGATGTGATATGCTCAATCCGGGGCTGGAGGATGACGGCTCATCGACCTACACTACAACTGACCAGACGATCACTGAGATGATGACTCCCACTATTTCCCAGGGTCTGGTCAAGAAGGCCACATTGTGGACCATTGTCCAGTCAGGCAACTGGGATGCGAATAAGTTATGGGTTAATGATATGAACTGGCCAGGGATATGCAACGGTACACCCCATCCTGGTCTGGATATTGATATGCGTGTGATTACTGAGCATCTGACGAGTGGCAAGAATACTATACGGTTCCAGGCGGTTGAAGACTATGTGATTCCATCAGGCTCATTTCTCGTAGTTGAAATAGAGCCAACTGCTGAGGGTGCATCGACGTCAATCTCTTCAGAACAATCAGCAGAAGGGGCATCGGCATCAAAAGGCATTCCCGGATTTGAAGTAATGCCCGCAATTGTACCTATCTTAATTATCTCTTTACTGATATCCAGGAAATGCAAAAAGGGAAAACAGAACGACTGATGAACTGATGCTACCAGGTCTTCTTTGTGAATTTGGAGACTTTTTATTATTTTCCGGGACGGTTCGAAAAACCGCAGAGAGCGCAGAGGGACGCAGAGAAAATAACAACCCTCTGCGAAACTCTGCGTCCTCTGCGGTTAATCTTATTTTTGCAATGGTCCATTTATCCGGAATAAATTAAAAAGTCACGAATTTGGTAGAATTAAATCTTATATTACATGTCTTTCCACCCTGAACACCCTGTCATTCTTCCTTACCCTGCTTGCCACCTTGATACCCACTTCCTGCCCTTTCCGTGCTTCTTGTACCGGATCTTCTCCTATCATCAGCGACTCCACTTCCTGTTCCAGATATGTACTGGTCCCTTCGATCACAATACTGTCCCCGACCGCCAGCCCTCTTTCCAATAGCCTGACCGCTGCAACACCCTGTTTTCGGAAATAGTTCTGCACCACACCCACTGCCTGCCTGTGCATTGTGGAAGCATTCATGTCCTTTTCAACAGCCATACCATCCGGTCCCGGTACCCCGAAATAGAAGCCCGTGGAAAAGCCCCGGTTATAAACAGAAGCCATCTGTTCCTTCCACTGCTGTGCCTTACCCTGGTCATATGAACCATCCCGGCAGGCATCCAGAGCATCACGGTAACACCGGGACACCGTAGCCATGTAACCCGGGTTCCTGAGCCTGCCTTCGATCTTGAATGCATCCAATCCCGCATCTACCAGTTCGGGCACATGCTTTATCATGCACAGGTCCCTGGCACTCAGCAGATATTTCCCGCCCAGTTCCACCTGCCCTCCGTCCTCTCCGTGCAAGGTCCACTGCCACCGGCAGGGCTGGGCACACTCCCCGCAGTTGCCCGGGCGTCCCAGCAGGTAGGCTGACAGGTAGCAGCGTCCTGATATTGCCTGGCACATGGCACCGTGCACAAATACTTCCAGTTCCATATCAGTATGCTGCCTGATATCCTTTATCTGCTCAAGGGTCAGCTCCCGCGATAGTATCACACGACTGGCGCCCAGTTTCCTGTAAAACTCTGCGGCCTGCCAGTTGGACACGTTGGCCTGGGTGGATATGTGTAACTCAAGGCCGCACTCTACAGCCTTGCTGATGACGGCAGGGTCCCAGGCAATAACTGCATCCACACCGGTACTTGCGGCCGCCTTCACTACGGCTTCCACAGCAGGCAGATCCTCCGGATATATTACGGTATTGACTGCCAGATACGCTTTCAGGCCGCTATCTTGTACCTGCTCTACAAACATATCAAGGTTATCGAGGGTTATATCCCTGGCCCGGGCCCTGAGACTGAAACGGTCAATTGAAAAATAAACAGCATCGACATGGTCTTTACAAACAGACAAGGTAGCAGGATTTCTAACACCAGCCACAAGTTCCGGAATAGGATCAGACATACTGGAAAATTATCTTGATGGTATTTTATAGTTATGAATATATCGTAATATACGCGTTCATTTCTTCGCTATCATCACTTCCGTGGACTTTATAACCGCAAGCACCTCATCATCTTTTTTGATATCCAGTTTTTTCACGGCTTCAGAGGTTATTACCGAAGTGACCACAGTCGGTTCGATGGAGATCTTCACCTTTGATATAATATCTCCCGGTTCGACGTCCACGACCTTTCCAGCAAGCTGGTTGCGGGCAGTGATCGCAAGCTCCACTCCTTCCCAGAATGTTTCGTCGTCTATTGTTTCATGGGTGATATTCTTCCGGGCATCGTATTCAGCAAGCATCTCTTTTGCATAGTCTGTTAAAAATGTCCCCTGTTTATTGCCGCCGCGGACACTTGTGACTATTGGCTGCCCGGCACTTTCCTCAATCTTCTTCAGCATCAGCCAGGCACGTTTATATGAGATGTTGGTCTTCTTACACGCCTTGTTCAGGGACTTTTCTTCGTCTATGGCTTTTAAGAGGGAAGCTTTGCCTTTTCCTATCAGTGACTTCCCGTTTTCAGTTAACCACACCTTTGTCCTGGCTTCCATTCTGTTCACCTGATAATCAAACCACCTGCACAGCAGCAGCCTTCACTTTCTATTATATTTCAGGCGCTGCTTTTCTAAAAGCCTTTCTATTGCACGGGACGTCTATAGATTTATTATACAGATTGGAACAAATCTTTGAGATTTTTTAATTTTGATCAAGTATGATAAATGGATCATGGCAAAGAAGAT
>DAOUWY010000109.1 GCA_030666885.1 Methanosarcinales archaeon | reverse complement strand
CTGGTGGATGAATACATAAGAATTTTAAATGAGGAGGTAGATTAATGAATAATATGAGTTACGGCAAGGGGAGGAACCTATCGGTCATATGGGAGTTTAGTAAAAAGTGCTCGACAGCACTTATGGGTAAAAAAGATGCAATTGTGTGTCGCTTGAAGCGAACTCTTTCAAGTGCCTATGGGTACCATGACCCACCGTCTATGAATATCCGGGGTAATTTTCCTTTACAGGCCTGCTTTGCTTTTTTGAGAAAAACCATAGCTTCCTTTCCACATGAAATAGCAGAGAGCCTATTTTCAAGATATTAAAACCTAAAGTTGAAGGTCTCGTTGATGACAGCCTGAGTAAATTAATTTATACCAGATGGACCAATGATTTGGTATCCATTAGCAGTAAAAACTATCTAAAGATATACCATCTTAGCATTCAATATACCTTTCACAGCCCTTATCTCGTTTAATATCCCCTCATCCACCTCTGAATCCACGTTGAGTACCATAATGGCTGTCCCACCTGCTTTTATGCGGCCGACCTGCATGCCTGCAATATTGATATCATGATTGCCCAGTACTATGCAGCATGGGCCGATAATGTTCGGATGGTCCTCATGGAGGGCGACAATCATGTGCCCTAAAGGTAGCACATCAATGCTGAACTCATCGATCTGGACGAGCCTGGGATTGGTACCTACCATGGTACCTCCCACGGTCTTTACCTTTCCACTATTGAAAATATTCACCATGATCAGGTTGGAGTAGCTCTCCGTGGTCTTTGACTTGCTTTCTACCACCTTTATCTTACGCTCTTTTGCAATGACAGGAGCATTGACATAGTTCACGGATGACCCCATGGCGAACTCAAGCAGCCCCTTGAGGGCGGCTACGGTTACGGGTCCTGTATCCCATTCAGCAATCTCACCGCTGTATGATACCTCTATCTTCTCATATTTTTCTTCCATGAGCTGGGCGGCAAGTTTGCCTATCTTTTCTGCCAGCGGCAGGTAGGGCTGAAGTACTTTCATGACCTCCTGTTTCACATACGGCATATTGATGGCGTTTTTTACAGGCAGCCCCTGATTAAAGTTGATGATCTGCTCGGCCACGTCTACAGCCACATTTACCTGGGCTTCTTTTGTGGATGCTCCAAGGTGTGGTGTGACTATAATATTATCCTGTTCCAGCAACGGTGAACCGGTTGGCGGCTCGCTGGTATAAACATCAATGGCAGCACCTGCCACTTTACCACTGGCCACGGCCTCTGCCAGGGCTTTTTCATTGATTATCCCGCCGCGGGCACAGTTTATGATTCTGACCCCTGGTTTGGCTTTTTCGAATTCTTCCCTGTCGATAAGGTTTTTTGTATCCTTTGTAAGGGGTGTGTGCACAGTGACGTAATCCGCATTTGACACAATATCCTTCACAGTGGTAAGCTTGACACCCAGGTCAGCTGCTCGTTCTTCACTGATGAACGGGTCATAGGCAAGGATATTCATTTCCAGTCCCTGTGCACGCTTGGCCACTTCTGCACCTATCCGTCCAAGTCCGACCACACCCAGGGTCTTGCCCCTTACTTCAACACCCATGAACAGTTTTCGGTCCCATTTTCCTGCTCTCATAGACTGGTTTGCCTGTGGGATATTCCTGGACATGGCCATCATCATGGCAATGGTGTGCTCGGCAGCAGAGATCATATTGCCTTCCGGGGCGTTGATCACAATGATACCCCGCTGGGTGGCAGCTTCAACATCGATATTATCCACACCCACTCCGGCCCTGCCTATGATTTTAAGGTTTTCAGCAGCCCTGATGACTTCCTCGGTCACCCGGGTCTGGCTCCTGACCACCAGGGCATCGTATTCCCCTATACATGCCTTCAATTCTTCCGGGCTCATGCCGGTTCTTACATCAACTTCTGCTCCTTTTTCCAGAATCTCTATACCCTTTTCAGATAATGAATCGCTAACTAGAACTTTCATGTCATATCCTCCAGTGATTAACGGTATTCTAATTTGAATCTGGGAAGTAATATGAGTATTATAACTTCATTGTTTCGTTGAAAATGATTTAGCAGACCTTCAAAAATTCATCAATAATTTCTATATCATCGTTTTCAGGATTGTAGATTTTTTTATAATATAAAGTATTAGTATTAAGTAAATAATCTTTATGCGGCAAAACATAAAGAAACAAAAACTGGAAAATAATAGGGAGGATGGAAAAAATGAAATTAGATACACTAATGCAGGAATTAGAAGGAATACATGATGATTTTAAACTTATTCCCGTTAAAGAGATAGAAGTAGCCGAGTGGGTGCGCTGGAAATGTGAATATGGATGCAAAGCATTTGGGAAGCACTTGACATGTCCGCCTTATGCACCAGGACCAGAAAACACAAGAAAATTAATAAAATGCTATGAACAGGCGCTTATCACGCGATTCAATAAAATACAGCCAAATTCGAAGGTGTCACCTGCGCATCTACATCATTACCTCTGGGATGCGATATTAACAATACACAATACAATGTTTGAATTAGAAAGGCATGCTTTCCTTGCAGGCTATTACAAAGCGTTTGCAATGGCTGCACTACCTTGTTCTTTTTGCCGTGATTGCCTGCCGGAGAAAGAGGATTTTACTTTAGACCAGGCAACTAAGCGATTCTGCAAGCATAATGATAAAGCAAGACCATCTATGGAGGCATGTGGAATTGATGTGTTCAAGACCGTGAGGGCAGCAGGATATGAATTAGAAGTCCGCACATCATATCAGGAGCAGATAACTTTCTTCGGATTGCTGTTGATTGATTGAGTAGTTAAAGGTTTTTTTAAGATTATCATTTCAGTTAAAAGATAGATTTATCAATTACCCTGATAACTTTGTTGCAATTATGAGTGACCTGAAAATTCTTATAGTAAACAACTACGGACAGTTCTGCCACCTCATCCACCGTGCAGTACGCGACCTGGATGTTGAGACCGGTATTATTGCCAATACCCTTAGTAATGAAGAAATACTTGCAATGGAACCCGACGGACTCATCATCAGCGGCGGGCCAAGCATAGACCGCATAGGCCGGGCCGAAGAGATGGTGCAGGAACTTGACCTGCCCATACTTGGCATCTGCCTGGGTCACCAGTTAATAGCAAGGGCCTGCGGCGGCGAGATCGCCACAGGACACAAGGGTGGGTATGCTGCCGTTGAGGTGGAGATACTGGACGAGGATGAGATATTGAAAGAGCTGGGGTCCAGCACCATTGTATGGGCATCCCACGCCGATGAGGTCACAGGCATGCCGCCTGACTTTGTGCATCTGGCCCGAAGTGATGTGTGTGAGATAGAGGCTATGCGGCACAAGACGAGGCCACTGTTTGGTGTGCAGTGGCACCCTGAGGTAAGCCACACTGAGAAAGGGGATGAGTTGCTCTTGAACTTCTTAAGGGTGTGTGATGAATATTGAACAGCCTGGTGATGGATACGGGGTATAAATTCAGGACTACAAAGGGAGCCCACCTGTTCCTGCATGAAGTGTATGAACAGGACGTGGAAGGGGTAAATTTTTTTATCGACGACAACAGGGATCCCTGCGGCATAGTGATTCTGCGATTTATAGGGCTGGCCGACATATCGGGTCTGGACACACTGGCGAAACATCTTGAAGGGGAGCGGATGTACTTGCCCCGTGACTGGCGGGTACAGTTTGTGGATTATGAGATGGTGTTTATTGAGTGTATTGAGTAAAGGTAAGGGCCAATGTTTATAATTCCATGAAAAATATATTTTAATTGACATGGCGACCTCACTCACATTTAGACACATAACCTAAGCATCGTATATAGAGGATCAATTGTAAAGTATAATAGGAGATAAAAGATACAGGCCATGAAAGTTAGTTGAGGGACTACTTTACGATTATTAGAACACCAGAATAAATCATGCTGTGGCCTTTTGACATTTAATCCCATATGTAAATACTCCCATTTGACCTACAGGTTAACTTGCCTTGCCACCAAACCAGGACTGTGAGCACTATTGTTCCTGGAATTCCCGAAAGAATATCTATCAACCTTCAATCGTCAAATACAAAAACCCAATCTTCGCACCGTTCGCACTCTTTGTAGCGAACCCAAAAACAAATCTTAACTCGCCCCCATCCCAAATACCGCTCCAGTTCCCACACATTCAGCAGCACCGGAACACCCCGACCCGTCTTCCTCAAATCACTGCTCACCCTGTCAAAGAGATACAGCTCAATTGACACTCCTTTAAGAATATCAGGCAGGGAAAATACATCAAAGGTGCTGGTGTAAATTAACTATATCTGATACTATATTTCATCTACAATGAAATATATTGATATAAATCAATCATTTAAAATGAAAATATATATAAACGAATAATACCATATATACCTTAATGGAATCAAGGATTTTAAAAGAACTAATCATAGAACAAAAAAAAGAGTTCGAATACGATGTTGATTTTGTAAAAAGAACTGCACTGGACAGTATAGCCAACTATCTGGAATTACCCCACATATTGATTATATCAGGACTTCGAAGATCCGGGAAAAGCACATTGCTCAAGGAGATAAATAAATACTTCTTCAGCAACGAAACAGTTTATTACTTCAATTTTGAAGATGAACGCCTGATAGATTTCACTGCATCAGATTTCAACCTACTCTATGAAACCTTTATTGAGCTGACCGGCAAGAGCAGGGTATTTCTCTTTGATGAAATCCAGAATGTGGAAAACTGGGAATTGTTTGTCAGAAGGATGTATGACAGGGGATTTAAATTCATAATAACGGGTTCGAATTCATCCATGCTGAGCAAAGAGCTGGGAACAAGGCTTACTGGCCGCTATATAGGGATTGAGTTATTCCCCTTCTCATTAAAGGAGTTCCTCCAGTTAAAAAACATAAGTGTCCCTGAATTCCTGCTAACTGAAGACAGGGCATCAATAAAGGGACATTTCAATGAATATCTGCAGTGTGGCGGTATACCTGAATATCTGATATACAAAAATGACCTGATACTGAAGACACTGTATGAGAACATACTGTACAAAGATGTTTTTGCAAGATACAGGCTTAATGCTGAAAAGGTGCTCAAAGAACTGTCCTTTTATCTTTTTTCAAATTACGGGGGTGAAATCAGCTACAATAAATTGCGGACTATGTTGAATGTAAGCATCAATACTGTGAAAAGTTACATAGGCTACCTTGAGAACTCGTATCTTGTGTTTACCGTTCCAAGATATGACTATTCTGTTAAAAAACAGATATATTCACACAAAAAAGTGTACGTCATTGACACGTCCTTGATAAATCTCATATCATTTAAATTTTCAAGAGACTACGGCAGACTTCTTGAGAACCTGGTCTTTATCGAACTTAAGAGAAAAAACAGGGACATATATTACCATAAAGACAGGCATGAATGCGATTTCTTAGTTTTTGAAAATAACAGGATAACAAATGCGATACAAGTAACTGCCAGCCTGGATGGCAACAGTGACAGAGAATATAAGGGATTGCACGAAGCATTGACCAAATATGGTCTTGATGAGGGTTTGGTTTTGACAGCAGATGAAGAATTTGAAGATACTTTCAAGAACAAGAAAATCGTGGTAATGCCTGTGTGGAAGTGGCTGCTGCAATGACATATGTGGTTATATTTCCAAAATTGTCATAAATCATGGCGCATGATTGCTAAATTACTTATAAATCCTGGCATGTAATTGGTGAAACTGCCCCTGAACACCCCGCACCTCAAACACCCCAATACATGCCTTCCATTAACTCAATCCTGCTCAGTCCCGATAGACTGCTAGTTCCCCCACAAATCAGCAGCACCGTAACATACCGCCCCCCCTTTCTCACATCATTACATGCCCAGGCTAGCAGATGCGGCTCGATGGACGCCTCCTCAGGAATATCAGGCAGGGAAAACCCCTCATGTGTGCCAGCATCCATTAATATCCCCTCATCATTCATCAAAATGAAAAATCCCATCCAAAAATGACCCAGTTTTCCCATTGAAAATTGACCCACCCTATATACTAAAATCCCCCTGTTTTATTGCAGGAGGTTTAAGGTGATCTCAATGGAAGATTGGATAACAATAAGGAACTTAAAAAAGCGGAATTCCATAGTGTGCACTACTGTCGTATCTTACACATTTCATTTTTTCAATATATTCATCGCTGTAATTTGCTGATCCGGCAACACCTATTAACATATCATGATTGTGTTTTTTTCAGTCTGGATTTGAACATATCCAATAGGTGACCGGGCATCGTATGATGCCATAGCTTGAAATTGCGAATCGATTATAGTATTTGTTTGGTTTTAAGGGACTTCTACAGATGATACAATGAGGTGGAGAGATGGGTGTGAATTACGAGGGCATCCGACCTTCGAATTCAACTTTAGGCAATTCCCGGACAATATGACCATTTTCTACATCCTTTGCAAGTGATTTATTGATAGACTGATTACCTTTTACCACACATTGTAACATATGTTATATAT
>DAOUWY010000102.1 GCA_030666885.1 Methanosarcinales archaeon | reverse complement strand
ACATACACCACGCCCGTCTTCGCGGACTGCTCCACTATTTGTGTGATCTCATCCGCATCCTTGATCTGGTCCACCATCACCTCATGTCCACGGCGCCGTGCATATACCAGCCCGATACCTATGGACGAATCAGTCAGCGCGGGCACGAATATTGGCACATCATGCTCACAGGCGCTCACGATAATAGAATCACTCCGCCCGCCCACTTCCTTCACCCGCTCTCCCAGCAGCGAGATGAACTCCCTGGATGAATAATTCCTGTCTTTTTCAAGGGATGCCCCGAAATCACCAATAAGCCGGTCTGACTCCCTGAACTCCTCCTCCACTGCGAACACATCATGTATCCGGTCAATGCCATGCCTGAACAGTGTCTCGTCGTCTGCCAGGTGCGTGCCCAGATAATGCTTCCGGTCCAGGCTCTCATGTATATCATGGAAAATATTGGCACCGGTGGACACCAGGCAGTCTATCAGCCTGTGCCGGATAAGGAATGTAATTATGCCCCTCATACCTGCAGGTACCATAGCACCGGACAGCCCCATCATGATAGTGACCTCATCCTCCTGCAGCATCCGGACCCAGGCCTCCACTGACTCACCCAGTTTCCTGCCCTGGAAACCGGTCTCGGTCATGGCACTGGTAATCTCGCTGACGGATCTCGGGCTCACATCCATGGGTACAGTGGGATGTTGGGTAAAATGTTCTTTATTCATTTGAACCACCATCGAAAACCAGGATATTTATAGTCATTGATATGATCGATCCAGAGTGTTTTTAGCTGTCTTAGGACTTATTTATTTTTATTGATGATAAAATTACCAATATGCTGAAAATTTCCAGAGATTTTTTAATTTATATTAGTCGTTATATCCCCCAGCTCTGCTGCGGTTGGGTGTCCCATCGCAACGTTTGACTCTTGCACTACTACAGTTGAATTTTTTTATTCATTTCATAAGAAAGTCATTCACGAAAAGAACAATCCCCACCCTATATCTTATCCTTCACCCCATCAACAACCTTCTCGAACAGCCCCTTCTCATTCTCCTTTGCATGCTTCTCCCCACTAAGCCTGGCAAACTCCCGCAGAGCTTCCCTCTGTTTCTGGGATAACTTTTTAGGCACTTTCACATTCACCCTCACATGCAGGTCCCCTTGCCCGTGCCCGTGGATATAGGGCATACCCTTACTCCTCACCCTGAAAGTAGCCCCGGTCTGTGTCCCTGCAGGAACCTTTAACTTCACCTTCCCATCCACAGTAGTCACTATAATCTCATCACCCAAAGCAGCCTGGGTAAAACTGATATCATTCTCCACCAGTATATCGTTCCCCACACGCTTAAAAGTTTTATGCGGCTTCAAATAAATATCAACGAAAAGGTCACCAGGCGGCCCGCCTGCTGTTCCATGTTCACCTTCACCAGCCACCCTCATCCTCGAATTACTTTCAATACCGGCAGGTACTTTAATCTTTATCTTCCGCTTCTTCTGAACCCTGCCGTTGCCGTGACATTCAGTACATGGAACATCGACCACCTTACCCCTGCCCCTGCATGTGGGACAGGTACTCGTGGTCATGAACTGCCCGAAAGGGGTATTCTGTGCACGGGTAGACTGGCCGCTCCCCCCGCATGTACTACAGGTCTTGGGTACTGTCCCCGGTTTTGCGCCGCTCCCCTTGCATACGGTACAGTTCTCTGTCCTGGGTATACTAATCTTTTGTTCCAGTCCATGGAACGCATCCTCAAAGGATATGGTCATACTATATCTAAGGTCAGACCCCCTCTGTGGACCACCGCGCCTGCGGCCCCTGCCGCCAAAAATAATATCAAATATACTATCCCCGGAACCACCGCCGCCGCTACCGAAACCCTTGAACATGTCTTCGAAGTTGGCACCCCTGAAAATATCTTCCTGACTCCAGCGCCCATCAACCCCGGCATGACCGAACTGGTCGTATTTGCTGCGTTTCTCTTTATCGCTAAGCACTGCATAAGCTTCGCTGATCTCCTTGAACTTATCTTCAGCACCAGCCTCTTTATTGCGGTCGGGATGGTATTGTAAAGCCAGCTTCCTGTAGACTTTTTTCAGTTCATCTTCTTTAACGTCCTTATTGACGCCAAGAATCTCATAGTAATCGCGCTTATCAGCCATTATTTTGTGTAATTGATAAAAAAAGTTAAGGAAAAGGATTAGTTATCCTTTTCCTCGTCCACTACTTCATATTCGGCATCCACTACATTTTCGTCAGTAGCTTCATCGGCTCCTGCTTCGGCTTCGGATTTTGCATCACCGGTCCCGGCTTCTGCTCCCGCATCACCTGCCGCCTGCTGTTCCTGTGCAGCCTGTTCATATATCATGGTGCTAATAGCCTGCATCTCTTTGGTCAGTTCGTCAACAGCTGACTGTATCTGGTCCTTATCATCCGTACCGATAGACTCCCTGGTCTTCTCTATCTTTTCGGTAATGGTCTTGCGTTGGTCTTCAGTGACCTTTTCACCAAGATCGGACAGGGCTTTTTCCGTAGTATATGCCAGTGTATCGGCCTGGTTCTTAAGCTCGATCAGTTCCTTTGCTTTTTTGTCAGCCTCTTCAAACTGTTCGGCATCATTTATCTTTGACTTGATCTCATCCTCTGAAAGCTTATGTGGTGACGTAATTGTGATCTTTTGTTCCTTGCCTGTGCCTTTATCCTGAGCGGTCACATGGATGATACCGTTGGCATCGATATCAAAGGTCACTTCAATCTGGGGAATACCTCTTGGTGCAGGTGGTATCCCTACAAGCGTGAACCGTCCCAATGTTGTGTTATCATGGGCCATGGCACGCTCGCCCTGGAGCACATGTATATCCACAGAGGTCTGGTTCTCCGCGGCCGTGCTGAATATCTGGCTCTTCTTGGTTGGTATTGTAGTATTGCGCTCGATCAGCTGGGTAAACACCTCACCCATGGTCTCAATACCAAGTGACAAAGGCGTAACATCCAGCAGCAGCACATCCTTGACATCGCCTTCCAGCACACCGGCCTGGATAGCAGCACCCATAGCCACGCATTCCATCGGGTCCACGCCTCGTTCGGCTTCCTTGCCGACAATATCACTTACGAACTTCTGTACCACAGGCATCCTTGTAGGCCCGCCTACTAAAATAATAGTAGTAATATCGGATGTGCTTAATCCGGCATCCTTAATTGCCTGTTCCATAGGCTGGCGGGTCTTTACAATAACCGGCATGACCAGTTCTTCCAGTTTGGACCTGGTAAGTGTCATCTCCAGGTGTTTGGGACCTGCCTGGTTGGCAGTGATAAAGGGCAGGTTGATCGAAGTCTGCATTGTAGTGGAAAGCTCGATCTTTGCTTTCTCAGCAGCTTCCCGCAGACGTTGGTTTGCTGTTTTGTCAGACCTGAGATCGATTCCTTCCTTGTTCATGAAATCTTCGGCTATATAGTCGATGACCAAATTGTCCATGTCAGTACCACCAAGCTGTGTATCTCCTGATGTGGATTTAACTTCGAAGACACCATCCCCGACTTCCATGAGGCTAACATCCAGTGTACCGCCACCGAAATCATATACTAGTATCTTCTGGTCTGATTTTTTATCCAGGCCATATGCCAGTGATGCAGCGGTGGGCTCGTTGATTATCCTTACCACTTCAAGTCCTGCGATCTCTCCCGCATCCTTGGTCGCCTGCCTCTGGTTATCGTTAAAATATGCAGGGACAGTAATGACAGCCTTCTCGACTGTATCTCCAAGGAAAGCCTCAGCATCCTGTTTTATTTTCTGCAGGATAAAAGCCGATATATCCTGTGGACTAAACTCCTTATCCTTGATCTTGACCTTTTCCCCGGTTCCCATCTTCCGCTTGATTGCCATTACAGTACCTTCGGTATTTGTAACGGCCTGTCTTCGTGCAGGTTCACCTACCAGTCTTTGCCCATCCTCAGTAAAAGCCACAACAGACGGGAATGCCTTTCCACCTATACTTGCTCCCTCGGCACTGGGAATTATTGTCGGCCTGCCTCCGATAAGTGCAGCAGCCGCAGAATTGCTTGTTCCCAGGTCAATTCCAATTATTTTTGCCATTCAATTCACCTCATCTTACTATAATAGTTCATAAACTTGTATTATTCGCTATTCTCGTTGTTATCTTCATTTACCGATACCCTTACCCTGGAATACCGTAACACCTTATCCTTCATCATATATCCCTGCTGGAATTCCTCAATAACTGTATTGTAAGGGTATTCATCAGTTGGGGTCATCATCATTGCTTCATGGTAATGGGGGTCGAACTTTTTGCCCACAGCTTCTATTGGTTTAAGACCCCTCGATCCAAGAATATCCTTCAACTGGGTGCTGATCATCGCCATTCCTTTGACAATGGAATCAATATCATCAGATTCTTTTGCACTTGCCACACCCCGTTCAAGGTTCTCCATTATGTCTATTAACTCTGATACCAGTTTTGCGCTGGCATATTCAATAAGTTCTGCCTTTTCCCTGTCCACTCTCTTTTTGTAATTATCGAACTCTGCCTGAAGCCGCTGCAAATTGTCCAGGTACTCTGATGCTGATCTGTTGGATTCCTCCATTGCACTGATAAGTTCTTCCACGGTCATTTCTTCAGTTTCAACAATTTGCTCTGTAGAATCTTCAACAGTGTCATTCAATGATAGGTCTACCTCGACGTCCTTATTCTTCCCCATATCAAACCTCTATGTAATACAGTGTTGATCCTTCCGTACTATTCCCTGTCTGATCTAATAATCATCTCCAATATCAGGAGCCTCAATACCATCATAGCTATCTATTTGGTGTTCGGGTTTTACATCCATCAGGCCGGTATATTTGGATGCGAACACATCATCTACCCTCAGGATCATTGCAACAGCATCGTTCGCGGATTTGATTGACTGGATCTTTACCTTTAACGGCTCGATCACACTGGTATCTTTCATATCCGTGACTTCACCGGTCAGCACGTTCAGACCCACGGTATTGTTACCATTCTTATGTTCTGCCCTTAATTTTACCAGGATATCTACAGGATCAAGCCCGGAATTTTCTGTAAGGCTTCTTGGCAGACCTTCCATTGCATCGGCAAATGCAACTACGGCCAGCTGCTCACGTCCGCTTAATGAAGAGGCATATTCCCTAAGCTGCATTGCAACCTCAATTTCAGGTGCACCGCCACCGAACATGATCTTGTCTTCCTTCAGGACTACCTTTACTACATTCAGTGCATCATCCAGCGCCCTGTCAACTTCATCTGTGATAAAATCAGCACCACTGTGGACTAATATAGTCACAGCTTTGGGATTATCGCATCCCTCGAAATATATCATCTTGTAATTGCCAATCCCCCTCTCTTCGACCAGTTCGGCACTACCCAGGTCTTCCGGGGATATGTCCATGGCATTGGACCTGATCACAGCACTGGTGGCACGAACAATCTTTTTCAATTCGTCCTCCTTTACCCTCCTTATGGCCATGATGTTATTCTTGGCAAGGTAATGCAGGGATATATCGTCTATCCCTTTCTCAGTGACCACTACATTGGCTCCGCTGGCTATCAGGCTGTCCACCTGTTCTTTTACGGTCTGGTATTCGTCACTGTATGCATCTTCCAGTTCATCGGGAGTAGATATCTTGATCTTGGCACTAATGGTGGTTTTCTGTACTTCTATACCAACATCCAGAATAGCGATTTTTGCATTTTTTAAACTTTTTGGCATATTCTTGTGCGCCCGGGCCTTATCGATCACCATACCTTTGAGAAGATGTGTATCCTTTATAGAACCCCCTCTCTGGTGAATGATCTGGATATTGTGCCGGATATCTATATCTCCATTATCTGCAATGGACCGGATAGCATTTATTGTCAAATCTGCCAGGTCGTCAAGTGCCATCTCGCTGCCCTTGCCTGAAAGTGCAGTGAGTGCAACCTTCCTGAGTGTTTCGGTATCTTCAGCTGTAATTCCGATCGCATCGGATTCCAGGATTTCCTGTGCTTTTTCAGCTGCAAGCCTGAAACCCTTGATGATAACTGTGGGATGAACGTCAAGTTCGATCAGTTTTTCAGCCTGGCCCAGCAGTTCTCCTGCAAGGACCACGGCACTGGTAGTACCATCTCCTACTTCTTTTTCCTGGGTCTTTGATATCTCCACCATCATCATGGCTGCGGGGTGCTGGATATCAATATCCTGCAGTATAGCTGCGCCATCGTTGGTAACTGTTATGTCACCCACAGCATTGACCAGCATCTTATCCATGCCTTTGGGTCCTAATGTGGTTTTCACAGCATTTGCAATTGTCCTTGCTGCCATGATATTCGCTGACTGTGCGTCCCGGCCTGTCGTCCTGCTTTTTTCCGGGTCAATAATTATTATAGGCTGACCGCCTAATCCTGCCATTGATCTTCTTCCTCCGGTAATTATTATCCCTGTAATATCAATAATATAATTAGAGCACTTGTAAGTGTTTGTACTTCTATATAATCATTATGGCTTCAACCAGTACCTCCGACTATGGCGTCATTCCAGCATCTGTGCCAATAAAATTAGATCGCCACCTGCCAATATCCGGAAAGGCTCAACACATCGGCTACACTTTATAATTTCCTTTATCATCTACTTCACTCTTTGTACCATTAATATAAACATTGAAAATTTGAATATAAATCAAGTTGTCATTGTTTCAGCAATTCCCGCTAAGATTATAAACGCATACAGCTAAAGGATTAATAAGGATTACTATTTTATACTTTCGTAGACATTATATGTAATATTGAGTGACGAAGCTAATAATTCCAAGTAATTATTAGCAATCTTCTAATT
>DAOUWY010000028.1 GCA_030666885.1 Methanosarcinales archaeon | reverse complement strand
GGCCAGAGGGGGTTTCGGGGGATATGCCCCCGATATCTGAAACTCTCGATACTCCTCAAACCACTTAATAAAAGAATATGATACGTGTTAGAATTATACAAAACAAACCGAAAGGTATAATAGTACGTTCATCTGCGGTTCCTTTATTCTACCTGCACGCCCTTGGGCATAGCAGGCACTCAACTCCGCAAGCACCTGCACCACGTGGCTCACCGGATGCTCGGTAGAGCAGGCTGTATCATACTGTAACACCTTCTTCAATCTTTTCAAGTATTTCTACAAACGTTGGTTCTTCTGATGGCTTAACATCATCCCCCATATGCAAATGGTGAGGAAATGTTTCAATATTTGAATGATGTAAAGCATTGTCCCATCTTTTTATCAACATTTTTTCCTTGTCCTGCCAGTGATAAGAATAATCCAGTTTATGCAGACCGGAATCAACATATTCAAAAACATGAAGCTCAGAATTATCTTGAAATTCAATTACAAATCTGATATAACCCTTCTTCACGCCGGTAAATTCCTTGATAAGCCGGAATTTTTTAACTAAAGGATTCTTTTTAGCAATCGTTATTAAAAATCCGAAATAGTCATCAATCATCCGATTGCCTCAAGCAGCATCCCTTTCTCTTCTTTCAGCTCATTGCAGATCTCATAAGATGCCTTCCATTCAAAAAAGTCTATATCGTCTTCAAGTGCTCCATTCACAAATTTTTTGTAGAATATTTCAGTTTGCATGCCGTATTTTTTCTCAAAATATTTCATATTCTCATTAATATCATCCAGCTTCTGATTGATCTCTTTTAATTTTGACATGAGCGTCCTGATGACCACATGCTTCACTGAATCTTTTAGAAATCCGGAATTCTTTATTTCCACTGCCATAATCATCACTACTAAATATCAGGTTAATATATTTTATAATCCTTCCTTCTATAGAACATTTATCACAGTTCCTGTTTTTTTATCAATTAATCTGAAGTATATTTGCTTTCAATTTAGTCCGGATTCATAGACCAACCTTGACATCGAATGCAATATAATCCCCATAAATCCCATAAAACAACCCACCAGCGTCAGCATGTTCATCAATAGCATAGGCCCGAAATTCAAGCTGCCACCCAAATAAAACGTACTTAAAAACCTTAACCCAGCCTGGTGCCGGGAGAATCAAACGCCTTTCTTTTGTTTGGCTGCTATGAGTTCTTCCTGTAAAGTCATATTATCTGTTTTATAGATTATCAATGAAATACACAGCAGGAAAAATGCGACCATATTCAGGAGCATAGGGATGATTATTGCACTTCCTGTAATTCCGCCGCCGCCCGGACCCAGTACAGTCGGGTGATGGGCAGCGGACCATATCCTGATGCTCATGAAACTGATAGGGACGCTGATAAAACCTATAATGCCGAATACGGCACTAAGACGAGCTCGTTTCTCTGGCATGTCAACAGCTTGTCTTACCATGAGGTATGCAATATATATGAAGAACAGTACCAGCGAGGTATTGAGCCGTATATCTCCGGGCGGCCAGTAGTGTCCCCATGCCGCCTTGGCCCATATGGAACCTGAGATGAGGGTTAGTCCTGCAAAGATTACACCCACCTCAGCCGATGCTGCTGCCTTGAGGTCCCATTTTTGTGTCCCATCCCGCAGGTAGAGGATGCTGAATATCATTACAAGTAAAAAGGCCATGTATGAGGTAAGGGCTATTGCGATATGGAAATATGCGATATGGAAACTGTATACATAGTTCGCCCATTGGGCATCAGTGGACACATAATTAACCTGCCCCTCAGGATTGGTATATGTACCCCGTTCGCCCGGGTTTATAGGTACAGGTGCATATAAGAATATAATAAGGATGGCTGCAAGTATGAAGATAATTGTGGCAGCATACAGGTATTTTTTGTGATTAGTGTTTTTCATATTCTTTTACCTTGATAAAGCCTTTCTTCAGCGATATTTGTAGTGTCATTAGATGTGTCATATATAATAAATGATTTTGGAAAAAGCAGCAACTTACTTTCCGCACATCCCAAAACCGGTTTAATCGTATTTAGATTAAACCAATTTCCCGGCTGTAGGACTGAATAAAGTGATTAGTCTTTTACAATAATGAAATATGCTCTCCAATCCCTATATTTTTTAGGGGCGTCAATCTTTGCTGATGTTCCACAGTGTAATCTTCTTTTCATATACGATTTCAACGCTTTCGCTTATGACCAGATTTTCTGTCATTATTTTTATTTGACTCATAGTTATAGAGCGCGCTGATCGTAACTGTAAGAAATGGTTGATGAGCTCAACAAAGCAAGGAGTTGAACTTCCTGATACCTTGGAAGCATCACAAAGGTTTAACAATAGGAAAATTCAACTAGTGTCAAAGCAACCCTATAATATATCCTAATACGCTATCAATACACCTTATAATCAGACACTTTGATGTTGACTTGACACTTGCTATATAAATAATTTAATTAATATAAAATAAGTTAATAAGTGATTACGTTCATAATTAACAATGATATAATAAGTGAAGTGAATTTAATATTGGATATGGTAATATGGATATTGGAAATATATTTAGCGAATCTCTCGGCTACCCTACACGAAACATAGGAAGAGTTCTTGTGCTGGGTGTATTATTGTTAATTTCGATTTTAATTGTACCTTTATTTTTAGTGCTTGGATATGCATTAAGAACAATAAAAGAATCAACAGAAGAAGGAACCGAACCACCAGCATTTGATAATTGGGGTACAATGTTTATAGATGGTTTGAAATATCTAGTTGTGTCGATAGTATATTCGGTAATACCCTTGATAGTGATGGGGGTGGGGATTACGTCAACTATTGCTTCAATTCCATCCTATGACATGATTGGTAGTGGTGCAGCGTATGCCAGCCTTATATTTGGATCAGGATTATCCTTCGTTGGGTTATTACTGTGGCTCGTCATAGTTGTTATTCTCAACATTGCAATTGCAAATATGGCACATAAAGGTGAATTCGGAGCAGCATTTAAATTTGGTGAGATTTTCCAGTTGATTGGATCAATTGGTTGGGGTAAATATATTATTTGGTATATTGTTCTTATAGTTATAGCAATGTTACTTTCAATAGTTTCGGGAATTGTGGCAGTGATCCCACTATTGGGATTCATACTAATAATTTTGCTCGTAGAACCCTATTTAATCATCTTTTCAAGTAGAGCAATTGGCCTGATATACAAAGAAGGAATTTAAACGTCAAATTGCGGCGGCACACCGGGCCGCTGCGATTTAAATCTCATATAACTATCTTTCTAAATATTGGAAAAGCACTACAAAGCTTCAGATTAATTATCTCAAAGTTTACATCAAAGTCTGTTTGCGCCTGAAATTTCATTATAAAAAAACACTGTATTTCATAAATAATGATTAATTCGAGCATCCGAATGATGCCTTGGACCAGGGCTTCGGCTTCCATGAAATGAAGGTCTGCAGGAATCACAAGTATGTGCAGGGAGTCGCCGAAGTCATAATCTGCCAGTTCAACCATTGGCAAGGCTACTACTACAGGTGATGGGGAGCCTGCTCTTGCTACACCTATGGTCAAGCCGTGCTCCATATCTGGTTTACCTTCCTTTGAATCCACTTCCATTAGGAGTTCACAGCCCCAGTTGATGGTCATATCCTTTTTTAGGGTCAATATCAAGGAAGACCAGAGTATGCATGCCACCATCTGGATTGGACCTGATTGTATAATGGGGGGTATGGGAAATAATTGTCTTGTACTTGTGGATGTAAGGATGAGGGATTCTGGTGGATTTGCAAAAGCGGTAGTTTTGCAGGGCGGTAAGGCCTGGTACAGCATTGAGGATGGATAAACCATGAATGATTGTGGTCTCAATACCCAGTTCATGGGCCCGCATGCGCAGGTATTACGTGAGTGGTGCTGACCTTGGCATATCCAGATGTGAGGTAGACTACATTTTCCATCAGGGCACGTTGTAGCCACTGCTGTTCTACATCCTCACGGGTTAATACAGGATAATGATTTCCAGAACCAATGGTTGTGTTAATCCCCTGGATTAGTCATGTTAGCCTGGAAAGGTTTGATTTTAACAAACACAAAACAACAACTATTTTATCCTTCCACATCCATTATAGTTCCCGATGAAAGTCTACAAAAACTATGACGACCTGCCCAAAATCAAGTTCCCCAAAGGGCAGGAGGTATTTATCAGCGACAGTACGATCAGGGACGGCTCCCAGATGCCGGGTGTCGTTATGTCAAAAAGCCATAAACTCCAGATTTTTGAGTATCTTCACCAGATCGGAATAGAAAAACTGGAAACCTTTGTTTTTAACCACAGGGATAAAGAAGCTGTCAGATCTATGCTGGACAAGGGGTACGAGTTCCCTGAGGTTACAGGGTGGGCCAGGGCAAACACTGATGACATTGATATTGTGCTGGAGATGGACGGGATAGAAGAAACCGGCATACTGATGTCAGTTTCGGATTCCCATATAATTGACAAGATGGGACTTCAAAACAGGGAGGCCGCAGAAGAAAAATACGTGGATGCACTGCAGTATGCAGTGGACCACGGACTGCGCACCCGCGCACATATCGAAGATATGACCCGTGCCGATAACTACGGTTTTGTGTTCCCGCTTGTCGAAAAATTGATAGAGATCGACCCGGACTGCATTATCCGTTTATGCGATACCCTTGGCATGGGAATACCATTTGTTGGTGTGGACGAACCATATGGCATCCCGTCAATGGTCAAATACCTGCATGACGAAATGAATGTCAAGAATATTGAGACCCATGTCCATGATGACTTCGGGCTTGGTATGGCAAACACAATCGCAGGATACTGGCACGGTGCCAACTGGTCAAGCCTCACGTTTTTGGGTATCGGTGAGCGTGCCGGAAACACAGAAATAGAGAAAGTAGTGCTGTTTTTGCATGAGAGGATAGAAGGGTTTGATAAGTATAACCTGGAAGTAGTAACTGAGTTTGCCAGCTTCATGGAAAAGGAGATCGGAATCAGGGTGCCACGCAACAAGGCCGTCGTAGGTAAGAATATATTTGCCCATGAAAGCGGTATACATACAGCCGGGGTCATCAAAAACCCATTCACTTACGAGGCCTACCTGCCAGAGCTCGTGGGCGGGAAGCGGCTGTTGCTGATCGGCGATTCATCCGGACTTGAAGTACTCAGGCATAAGGTAGAAGAGACCCTGAATGAATTGATGGGTGTCGAAGCCAAGGTACTGAAACAAGACCCCAGGTTAAAGGAGATCCAGGACCATATCCACCGGCTCTATGATCAGGAACTGAGAGTATCCAGCATCTCAGATGAGGAATTGAGAGGTTATGTTGAGAAATACTTCATGTTCGAACCGATCGTAGAATCCGAAACCCACGAAAAATCAAATATACGGTGAGAAAATAATTATGCCGGCGGAAAAAGCCGCCGGACGGTCTTGTATTTTTTTGGTTTTTTTTAGTTTATTCCAGCTTAGCAATAATAGCGTCAGCCATCTGGCTTAGTTTTGCACTGCCGCCCATATCATAGGTGACATGTTTGCCTTCTGATATCACTGATCCGGTAACATCGAAAATTGCCTTTGCCTGCTCCTTTTCACCAAGATAATCCAGCATCCATGCCCCTGCCAGTATGGTAGCTACAGGATTGACTTTATCCTGGCCCGCATATTTCGGCGCTGAACCGTGGGCAGGCTCGAACATGGCATAACTATCGCCAATATTTGCCGAATATATCAACCCGATACTGCCAACCAGTGCACTGCACTCCTCGCTGATCACGTCCATGAACAGGTTGGTGGACAACAGGATGGATTCATTGAATATCTGCGGGTTCTTGATCAACTGCTGGGCGATATTGTCAATGTGGTATTCCCAGACCTCCATGTCAGGATAGTCCTGGTGTACTTTTTTCACTTCTTCTAAGAATGTGCCACAGGTCTGCTTGAGAATATTACTCTTATGGATGGGCACCACTCTCTTCCAGCCCCTGCGCTTTGCCTCATCAAAGGCATACCTGGCAATCCGGCTGCTCTGGGTTCGGGTTATCTTGCGTATGGCAATATAGACATCATCGGTAAGCTTGATCTCTTCACCGATATACAACCCTTCAGTCCCTTCCCTGACACATACGAGATCCACATCCCCCAGTGGCTTTACCGTGTTCGGGAATGTTTTGGTCGGCCTGACATTGGCGTACAGGTTGAATTTCTGCCTGATAGATACGGCAACGCTCTTGGGTGAACCTGCGCCGCCCGGTGTTGTAGTGGGTCCCTTGAAACATGCATCGGTCTTTTGAAGCAGGTCCCAGGTCTCCTGTGGAATAAGTGAATCGCCACCGTTGGCTTCCCACCAGGTTGCTCCGGCCTCACATGGTATGAACTCTACATTTGTACCGGCAGCCCTGGTAACTGCAATCATGGCATCTACCAGTTCAGGTCCCACTCCGTCTCCTTTGATCACTGCTGCTTTTTTACTCATAATATTTCACATCTGCTCTTTCATTCAAATCAAGACTTAATTGGGAATTATTTCACTTAAGGGCTTCGAACAGTATTCATCCAATTGTCACAAGCTTTAAATGTGCGGGTAGAGATTTATTTCATCTATTCTATTTTATCCTTGTAGTACTGTAATGCTTTTCTTATTACATCGGTTTTTGGGTCGCGGTACATGGCATCCATACTCTCATTACCGAAATACATATCAACTCCCCTGATCACCACAGCCGGTGTACCCCAATCACCTTCACCCATAAGGAAATTGGCAAACCCGGCTATTTCATCCACCACTGCCTCGTTGGCAACTTCCAGTTCGACACCGAAAAGGTCAGTGCTGCCCCTCCAGTCATGGTGGGTGTCGATACCTGCAATCCCCAGGGCAATACCTGTTTGTCCTTCCCGAAACGCCCTGCCATTTGTATCGGTGATGATAACACTGACCCGTTTGCCTGTTAGCCTGAAAAAATCTTCTTTAAGCTGCCTGGCACTTTCATTCGGGTCAGTAGGCAGCAATAATAATCCATGCTCTACATTTGACTCATCAATACCTGCATTGATGCAGACATTCCCGCTTATGTGCCTGACAAGGAAGATTGGGGATTCAATGAGAACTTCCGTACTTTCATTGAGCACTGTCTGGACGAAGGCTGGGTCTTTTCCAATTTTTTTTGATGTCCTTATGGCTTCAGGTGTGGGAGTTATGGTTCCGGGATCGATAACCAACGCCTTCGCCTTTGACACGATTGTTGAGGCGATCACAATGATGTCATGTTCCTCTATTGTCGTTCGCTGGTGGATGAGCCCGGCGAGGTCATGACCCTGTTGTACCAGGGGCATGTTATCCACTGTGAAAACACTTAATTTCAATATTATTCCTCTCAAATTATGCTTGATAAACACTGCAGCAGACGTTCATATTTCAGACGTTCATATTTTATAGACTTTAATTACTATTATACAGGATGTCCCAAAAATAACTTTTTATTATTCCATGGACATCACTTAAGTATTTCGCAAACTATATATGCGAGTATGGCACCCCCCGAACACATTTAAAAGTAACTGAAGATGGTGCAAAAACTTAATGGAATTGGTAGAAATGTACCGATACCATTGTTAGGAAATCGAAAACTTGAGAGCAAGTTTAAGTAAAAACGTAACCTAAATTATATCATGGAAATGCCTGCATTTGATAAGGATGACTAAATAATGACCAATGGAAAATGCATAGCTGTCTCAGACGTGCACCTGGGAATAGAATACAGCAACAGGAGCAAATTTATAGATTTCATAGATAATCTGGGGGACGAGGTCGATCGCCTTGTTCTTCTTGGAGATATACTTGAGTTCTGGAGGAGAGATCCTGTAAGAGTAATGCTCGAAAATATCGATATCATTCAAAAACTTATGAGCCTGGAGCCAGGGATAAACGTCTCTTATGTAGTCGGGAATCATGATTTTCACCTGATACGGTTCCCACAATCTTACTTTGGCGTAAAGTTCGATCTCAAACGCGACCTGAGCCTCGAATATGGCGGGACCAAGTATCGCTTTATACATGGTCACCAGCTTGAAAACAAGCGATTTGGCACGCTTAAGACCTACGAAACGTTTGCAGATTCACTTTGTATGGCTGGAGACGATGTTGGGAAGGCTGCTGATATGATCTGGGAAAAGATTGGGGAAGGAGGAAGAGGAGGTATCATGGATACGATCCGAAATTTTTTTATTAGTGTATTTTCGTCAGATCCCCCTCCAAAAGACTCGTTGCCATGGATTAGAGAAAGAATCGCTGAAATTATGTTGGAACCAGAAGAATTGATGATAAAAAAATATGAGGAATATGCTTTCGAACTGGTCAATGAAAAATATAATGGCGAGTTCCTGATATATGGTCATTCACACAAGCCGTATGTGAAGACGGAGATAAATCTTGCGAACACTGGTTCATGGGTGAAGGGTTCTTCGGACTATCTGGAGATCGATGAGCACGGAGTGGTGCTAAAGAGCCATTTATAGTGCAAGTCCATGTGTAAAAAAGATTGATAGTACTCCTGGAAAATGTTAAATCGGCTATTCTACTTACAGTACCGATCTTAAGTCTCATAATACGATAACCCTGAGATAGAGGATTACTTTTCAGTCAGGTCCTGCAATACGAAATGTATGGCGATCAATGGCAGGTCGAATCTACTATCACTGGTCATTTTCCACAATGGTTAACCTTTGGCTGATAAATATCATCGAACTCGAATTGATGAAGTCACAGGCATACCCCGGACAAGATGTAACGCAGCATGCATAGCGATTTTTAAGGATATACAGGATTGGATCGTATCCTGTCAATCCTGTCCGAAATTTCCATTTTTTTGATCCATATAAATGGCACAGTGTTGCCACTTATGTTGCTTCTATTTCTGCATTAATTTTCTTCGATAGCTCATGAATATAATATAAAAATGGTATTATTATAATTATTGGAATCAACAATGCTATCGGTATAATCCAACTAAATAATACTCCTGATTCCATTCCTTTGTATATTCCCCACTCCAAAAGCAATTCATAATATGTAATAAAGACACCAAGAATCAAAATAGCTTCAAAATACCTGTTAATCCATAAACTTCTTCTTTCAGGCTGTAATTTATTAATATTCAAAAAGCATGCTGGCAGATTTATGAGATAAGGGTATTTATTTATGAGCAAGAAGCGATATTTAACAATTATTAGAAAGATCAGAGGGGCTAAACTGAATGATAGTGGTAATACATATGAGTCTTCATTATTACCATATGATGTTGGCTCCCCACTTAAATCAAAATGTCTCGGAGCATTTTCAGGCATAGTAAGATTCGCATAATAACCCAATACCCAAATTGCAATCAAACCCAGGATGAGTAAACCCATCATTAACCTTCCTGTCTTGCTCAGAGGCAGTGGAATGGCTGAAATTTCCATGATCAATCCCTTCTGTCAACATTATCATTTCATTCCGGTTAA
The DNA here is from genome assembly GCA_030666885.1 of Methanosarcinales archaeon. Lineage (GTDB taxonomy): Archaea > Halobacteriota > Methanosarcinia > Methanosarcinales > Methanocomedenaceae > Methanocomedens_A. Next base: position 2,884 of record DAOUWY010000028.1, on the reverse strand, counting down.
TACTATCTATCTAATGATTTTCTATATCATTTTACTCAACCCCAGCCTTGTCACCCCCAAATGGAATTTGCGGGCATCCATACCCCCTTTGGTGTTGTTGTTCGTATCTGAACGTAATCTACTAAGTAATATCTCCGCAACATTCTCAATTTTCTCCCCAACTCTATGAAGATCTGGAACTCTCCGGATATATCCGAACGGAGGTTCTCTTCTATAACTCTGTAGACCAATATATTTAAATATTTAAAGAACGAAGAAACAAATATAAGTTATTTTTGGAGTAAATTATGTTCACCGACCTTGAACATTTACCAGAACAATTAAATGCTGCCAGTATATTTATCGATGAGAACATTCGGTAGTGTAATACTTTATGTCTGATAATGCAATTAAGTAATACTAACATCCCGGTTTTAAGTATACACCAATATTTTTGGTTATTGGACAGAATATAGTGTCTACCATATCTGTATATTAAAGACGAGCTATTTATTATCTACTGTTAGGCAGGTCACTACCGAAATAGGTTGTGGACTATTTTATGTCTGATAATTTGAATTTATAAAGTCACCGGCATACCCCAGACAAGATGTAACGCGGCCTGTATAGCGGTTTTTCAAGTATAATATATCAGACCCGACGTTCAGGTGATGAAATCATCGTTCCAGAGGGGCGGTGGTAGATAGTAACCTTGAGCATATCGCCGGGATGTAATTCCCTGTTGCTTTTCGCTATCCTGAAATCACCCGTATCCCCGGAATCCCAGATATTATCATGGTTCTGGTTCGTTGGAGTCCCCCAAAGCACGCCCCCAAGAGCGCCAAAGAAACCAGTGGTACCCCCCACCACAGGAAGGTCCACAAGATTATTATCCAGCGTTTCCCCGTTCACACTAATAAAAATACTGATATCCGACACATCAAAAGAATTCCCGCCACTGTGCACCAGCACCACTTCCTGGTAGTTGGATAGATCCACACTCTCAATATCAATATGTGCAATCACCGGTTGCTCCAGATCATAGGCACCGACCACAGTATAAGCAACAGCCGAAGCCGCTACTACTATCGCCGTTATCAGAATAACCCCGATTACTCCAGATATTCCACTGTCATTGTTAATACTCTTGTAAGTCATTCATGTTCCCACACAAATTATCTTCCAGGTCCTAATCCCTGATCCTGCTGATCAACAGCAATCCCCCAATAATAACAATAAATGTCAGGACCGAAGCAACATATCTCTTCAATGTCCTGCCATTCCACACAATTGTATCATCATTGGAAACAACCGTTTCAAACCTAATCAGGCGATCCACATTCAGATACACCGACTGTTCCAGTATATCCTTACCACTATAAACCCTGACAGTATAATTGATTTTTGGTTTTAATCCGGTAAAAGTATACATAATATCCCCGGACCCACGGGACACCATTTCAGAACCCAGGATCACCTCCACATCAGATTCACTGTTAACACTGACCCGCAAATTAGCATAATCCTTAACCGGAATTACCTCCCCGTCAGAATATCTCAGTTGGGCAGGTAAATCCAGGATGGAAAGTAAAGTAGGTGCCAGATCCTCCTGGGCGTACCCCCCACGATCAACACCAGGAGCCACATTGGGAGAGATGATCAATATCGGTACAGTAGTAACAGCTTCACTTGAATAGTAATCCTCTGACGCGTGCCCACCCCTGGACGATACCGGAGTCTTGAAAGCCATACCATGGTCGGCAGTGATGACAAATGCAGTATTACTATCCCTGGCAGCACTGTACAGAGGTTCCAACTTTTTATTAACACCCTCGATAGAACCAATATATCCATCCACACCCCTGTAGTGCCCGGCACAGTCCACCACCCCCACATTAATAGTAAGGATATACTTCATATCACGATGCTGCCGGGCCATAAGAGAAACAATAGCCCTTGAAGCATCCAGTTCCCAGTCTGAATATGCAATATAACTATCCAGCCCATCGGTCCCTTCAAGGTATTCGGGCAGTTCCTGTTCCCAAAATTCAAGTTCCCTGATTATATCCCCAGGTACACCCGCATCATTTACCTGCACTGGAAAAGATAGGTTTGATATTGAATCGGATGGTTTGTAAAGGATAATATCCTGTTCATTACGCATTCCGGAAAAATCACCATTGTGCATGATGGCAATACAAAGAAAGCCTTCCTCTTTGAGCACATCATAGATAGTAGCATCATCATGATCTACCATTTCCTGTTCTGCCCCGGAAAAACCAGTGATGATAACCGAATGGGCAGATACGGTACCGGAAATCGGGACGATGATCCGGGGTAATAGTATCCCCTCACTGACCATATTCTCAAAAAAAGGCACATCAGCTGTATCCACCGGATCACCATCGAGTGCCAGCGGGGTACTTCCCGGAGTAACATAGGCAGACCCCATACCATCAACGATCAGCAGGACAATATTCTGCGCTGTGTTTGTCTCCCCTACCTCGATAGTGGTCCGGGCCCCGGTCAAGGGTATGGAAAATGATACCAAAAGAATAAAAAATACACACAGCCCGTACCGATATAATCCCAAACCAGATATCATTTTCATCACTAAGTAAACTGGAGTGCTTCCATCAATTTTGTCATGTCAAGGATCTTATTATTTTCACTGGCTCAATTTTATTAAAAGGTTCTGTTATAAGATTTACCCTTTTGCTACCCCGATGGGCTTAACCCTGACCACTTTGCGGGCTATATTCAATTCATGTACTACATTGACCACTTCGCTGCTGGATTTGTATACTTCCGGTGCTTCCTCTGCCAGCATGGACGGGTGCGTGGCCTTAACCGTAATACCCTTATCTGCCAGCTGTTTCTCAAGCACCTCGCCCCTGAATTTCCG
>DAOUWY010000174.1 GCA_030666885.1 Methanosarcinales archaeon | reverse complement strand
ATGACACCGTACTCGGTAATATTGGCAGCAGACAGGGCTGCAGACAGCGGGCCTATGGCATTGGCAACATCATTTGACCCGTGGGCAAGTGCCACAAAACAGGCAGACAGTATCTGGAGGTACCCGAATTTCTTTTCCAGTTTGTAGGGGTCATCCACACGTGCCAGCAGGAAAATACGTATAATCGTGAATAAGATAAATGCCAGCAAGGCCCCGATAAGTGGAGATGTGATCCATGAAATTACGATCTTTCCAAGCACGATCCATTGTATCTGGTCAATGGTGAAGGTATCAATAAACATGGTAGCAACCAGTCCGAAACCTGTTACTGCTCCCACGATCGAATGGGTCGTGGAAACAGGCAAATGGTAAAAGGTGGCAAAAGTGATCCAGAAACCAGCAGCAAGTATCGCAGCAAGGGAACCGATTATTACAATGTTCGGGTCAACGCTTATAATATCTTCAATGGGTACAATACCCTTTGCGATCTTGGTTGTGACCCTGTCGCCGAATGCGAGCGCACCGACCAGTTCTAGTGTACCTGCTATGATCACTACCTGTTTTAGCGATAATGCACCTGTACCAACCGAAGTACCCATTGAATTAGCCAGGTCGTTGGCGCCGATATTCCATGCCATATACAGACCGGCCACTAACACTAACAGAATGATCGGATCGAAAATATCCATTTCTTAACCTCGTTTGTTCAGGTCCTGCTTTTCGCCGGTTACCATGTACACAACTCTTTCACATAGGTTGTTTATATGGTCGCCCATACGTTCCAGGTATCGTGACGCAAATGTAAGATGTGATGCATTGGCTATCTTTTTTGGGTCCTCGATCATGTAAGTGATGAGTTCCCGCCTGACCTGGTCGAATAGCGCATCGACTTCCTCGTCCCTGGAAGCCGTATCCTTTGCCAGTTCAACATCCTGCTTTTCCAGGGCTTCAATACTACCGTCCAGCATCTCCTGCAGGATATCAGACATCCTTGGTATATCCACCAGTGGTTTGATGTGCGGTGAACTTGCAGTGGCCTTGGTGATAAAAGCAATTTCAACTGCCAGGCCGCTTATACTTTTAAGGTCGATGATCATCTTCAGGGTGCCCTTGAGCATCCTGAGCTGGGCGGGTGACACTTTCGTTGTCATGGTCCTGGTGCACTTATCCTCAACAACATCACCGAATTCATCGATTTCCCTGTTCATTTCAATGACCTTATCTGCCAGGACAGTCTCTTGCTCCTTGAGGGAAGTGACGGTCCGGTCAATGGAAAGCCTGGTACGCTGCCCCATCTCCTTAATATCCTTGATGATATCTCTTATTATATTATCAACATCTGTTTGTGTTTTATCCACCATATTTCCACCATGTCAGATACTCAAAATATGTCTACAAATATGTTCTACAAATATGTTCTATCCATAATAATATCCTGTTACAAAATCACATAGATATTTTTCGATTCTGTGTTTACTGCCAAGGTATCTAAATATTTTCTACATAAAATATATAGTTATATGTAGACCACCCCTTACATCAGGATTAATATTATATTAATTACATATACAATCACAATGCCTGACACAATAATCAAAAACGCCCGCATCTTTTATAAGGGACAGATACATGAAGCGGAGCTGTCCATTGAAGACGGGAAGGTCGCAGAGATTGCAAAGATCATACCTAAAAATGATTTCGATCTTGTTATTAATGCAAACAATATGCTGGTACTTCCAGGTATAATCGATGTCCACGTTCATTTCAGGGAACCGGGTATGAGCTACAAGGAGGACTGGTACTCAGGTTCATGTTCAGCTGCTGCCGGCGGGGTGACCACAGTGATAGACCATCCCAACACCATCCCTCCTACACTGGACAAGGACACTTTCAAGGCAAAACAGGAACTTGCCTCTTCAAAATCTATTATCGATTTCGGGATCAATGCCGGGGTAAAGGATAACCTTGATGAGCTTTCATCATTGTGGAAATCAGGCTGCTCTGCCTTTGGAGAGATATTCCTTGGTGAGAGTACGGGTTCTATGACAGTGGAGCGCGACCATATGAGCGCAGCATTGCAGATCACCCGCGACCTGGACGCCCTGGCATGTATCCACGCAGAAGACCAGGAGATACTCGAATCATACGGCAAATTGACAAAGGGGGATCTGGACCCCGAGTCCTATTCGCTGAGCCGCCCGAATTTGTCAGAAGCAGTGGCAGTTGCCAATTCTATTGAAGATGTTATGGCTTTCAATGCAAAGGCACACTTGTGCCATATCAGCACCAGGGAAGCTGTTGGTATCATCCGGGGTGCAAAATGTGGAAATTATGGTGATTCCAGGGGCACGGTCACGGCTGAGGCTGCGCCTCACCACCTGTTCCTGTCAAATAAGGATTACGACCGGCTGGGCACCCTTGGCAAGATGAATCCACCTCTTCGTAAAAGGCGCAGTCTCCAGTACCTGTGGAATGGCTTGAACGATGGTACTATTGATATCTTGGCCTCTGACCATGCCCCCCACACCGAAGCAGAGAAGCAGACAGATATCTGGTCAGCGCCCGCGGGTGTGCCAGGGATTGAGACCATGCTGCCATTGATGTTGCTGGCGGTGCGGCGCAACCTTATCACACTGTCCAGGATGGTTGAGGTCATGTGCACCAATCCTGCAATGATATTCGGACTGACAGACCAGAAGAAGGGGTCTATCTGGAAAGGCTTCGATGCCGACCTGGTGCTTGTAGATACTGCAAATATATCAAAGGTTGATGCCGATAAGCTGCACAGCAAGGCAGGCTGGAGCCCCTATGAAGGTATGGAAGCTATATTCCCTGCAATGACTATATCCCAGGGTGAGGTTATCTGGGATGAAGGTATCCATGCAAAAAAAGGACGCGGGAAATTCCTGCCCGGTGCCGGGTACGAGGAAAAGGCAAGTGAAGAGCCTGCGGCAATGTGCAGTATTGATGAAAAATAACCATATCATGGTGTGAGTATGAGCGAAATAATCTCAAGCATTGAGAAAAAGGCGGTGGAAAACCATGCCCGGGTTGCCCTTGGTATAGGCAGCGTAAGTCCTAAGCTCCTGCACAGTGCGGCTCTGGCAGGTGAGTTCGCAGAGGTGGTGCTGGTGGGGGACAGCACTGAGATTCATGAAATAGGCACAAACCTGGAAGTGGTACATTCCGGTGAGGCTGCAAAGACCATAGTTGACATGCTTGCCACCGGGGATGTGGATGCGGCTGTGCGCGGCACCCTGTCAGCCACATCCACGCTGTCCTATCTTAAAGAAAGGCTGGGTATGGAGAGCCTCCGACGGGTGGCACTGCTGGAAACCCCTGACGGGATTCCACTGTTCCTGGCTCCGGTGGGTATTGATGAAGGGAGCACTGTTGATGGTAAACTTGAGTTTATCAGGCTAGGGGCAGAGCATATCAGGAGGTTTGGTGTGGAACCCAGGATAGCAATACTTTCTGGCGGGCGGTTCGAGGATAAGGGGCGGGACCCATATGTGGATAAAACGCTGGACGATGCCGAGTTCGTCACGCGCAAAGCCCAGGAAGAAGGCTATGACGTACGACACTACGGCATACTTATCGAGGATGCAGTTGGTGAAGCTAACTTTATACTTGCTCCCGACGGTGTATCAGGGAACCTTATTTTCAGGACTATGGTTCTGGTTGCCGGTGGGTACGGATATGGTGCGGCTGTGTTGATGGATAAGGTGTTTGTGGATTCCAGCCGGGTCGGCGGGCATTACACTAAGGCTATTATGATAGCTTCCGCACTGGCAGGAAAATCCTGCATTGTCTAACTTATATTACTGCAAACATATTTGCGAAGAACTGGGCAATCTTTACAATCGTAACCTCAACCAGCATTGATACTCCAACACCCTCATAAGTTATATCCCCGCTGTTCAGGGCATCTTGAGTTTCGCCTACAGGGTCGGCAGAATTTTTAATACTGTCAAGTGTTGTTTCATTTGAAATTAATCTCAGTGTTGGATTGTCTGGTTCACCACTTTGCAGGTCAGTTATAAAACCTTCCTGGTCTGTTATTGCTGTCAATTCAATATTTCCACTATCTTTTTCAACTATAATATGTATGACCTGTTCGGCAAAGACAGATTTTATAAGGGGTAGATCAGGAATTATTTCATTGACATTGGGATTATAGGTATTTAAAAAGAAATCCTTGATCTCATCTTCGGTTATTGCTGAAACAGGAGTAATAATGATACTGGCTGATACAATTGCAAACAACAATAATAATTCACAAAACTTTCTTAATTTGGTCATTTTTCCCCCCTTAATTGAATAATCACATTCATTTACAAGTTTAGGATTGATATTATATATTATTTTTGTTCAAAAATAATACGGTGCAACGAAAAGTCAAACGTTGCGATGGCACCCCCAACTACAGCTGAGCCGCAGGGAAGGGACCGGACCTGCATGTGGATAAAGAGGCTGGACGATGCCAAGTTCGTCATCCTCAGAGCCAGGGAAGAAGGCTATAACGTACGACACTACGGCATACTTATCGAGGATGCAGTTGGTGAGGCTAACTTTATACTTGCTCCCGACGGTGTATCAGGGAACCTTATTTTCAGGACTTTGGTTCTGGTTGCCGTGGGTACGGATATGGTGCGGCTGTGTTAATGGATAAGGTGTTTGTGGATTCCAGTCGGGTAGGCGGGCATTACATTAAGGCCATTATGATAGCTTTTGCACTTGCAGGTAAATCTTCATTTTTTACTCCACACCGATTAACATATTATAATTATAATTAT
>DAOUWY010000160.1 GCA_030666885.1 Methanosarcinales archaeon | reverse complement strand
ACATATACGGTGGCAAAAGTTACCGGACAAACAATATTCACCCAACGTATCAATATAAGTATTTTATTTGTGCACCTATTGGATGCTTCATCCACTTTCTATGGTATGAAATTTCTTGGTTACACTGAAAAACATGTGGTACCTACGTTTCTTATTGACCTGGCAGGCACATCCAGCATAATGTTTCCTTTAAAACTCATGGTATTTATACCTGTGATCTATGTCCTTGAAACCCAGTTCAACGATGATGAAAAATCCATGCATCTAAAAGATGTATTGAAGCTGACCATCATAGTACTGGGCCTGGCACCTGCCACACGGAACACTATAAGGATGGTATTCGGGATATGAACCAAAACGAACAGTACTATTCCGGAACCGGGAAGGGTTTTACTGCAGAGGCAATGGCATACCTGATTCCACTGCGCCCTTACCTTTTTGTTATTATTACTTTATTCCTGCTTGCAACGGCAGCGGGATATGCATCTGCGTACTTTAACCCTGGTATCATTGACGAGCTTATGGGGCAATTCGAGGAAACATACGGCTGGATCGCAGAAGAATCACCCATAATGATCATGTGGTTTATTTTTGCAAACAATACATTGAACAGTTTTGTTGCTATGCTGCTTGGTACATTGTTTGGCATCTGGCCAGTCATCTTCATTCTGGTCAACGGTTTTTTCATTGGTGTAGTGGTCTTCAGTTCAGTACAGGAGTATGGCATACTTGTGGTACTGTCTGCCTTGTTGCCACATGGTATCATTGAACTGCCCATGATATTTATCAGTGCCAGCATTGGCCTGAGACTGGGAGTTCTTGCATTCCAGAAAATATTTAATACAAATGAAAATGAGATCAGGTTCAAATATGAACTGTTCAGTGCCATAAAGTTCTTTGTCACGGTAATCGTCCCGGTATTGTTCATTGCAGCTATTATCGAGACCTTTATCACATCAAGCATACTTTATATACTGACTTCCTGAAGCTGGCCTTTATAGAAAGGTTCACGATTTTTCATTGCTTTACAGAACAAAGCTTCAAATTCACTGTCACTGGCATGGCTTACATCTACAAGGTTGTCATTTCTAAGCAAACAGGGCTTTAGTTTACCATCAGATGTCACCCTCAGCCGGTTGCAGTTGGCGCAGAACACTGAATTATCAATAGGCTTCACGAGTTCGATCTCTGCACCATCCACCATGTATTTCTTCCGGCGGTGCATCTTGCGTTCGACCACGGATGATGCCCTGGATTCCAGTTCTTTTGTAATGATATCCATTTCCATAAGCAATCCGTCATTGCCAAAGTCCATGGGTTCTATTATCTGCAGGATCACGTTTCCGTCAAATTTCTTTACAAAAGATATCATGTCATTAAGTTCACCGGAATTGACACCTTCCAGCATCACCATATTCAATTTGATCGGGGTCAACCCTACATCTACAGCAGCATGTACCCCGTCCAGCACCTGTTGATGGATGTTACTGTTGCACCGGCATATACCTGCATAGGTGTCGGGGTTAAGTGTATCAAGGCTGATATTTACCCGGTCAAGTCCGGCTGCCTTTAGCCCTTCGGCTCTTTTGTATAACAACACTCCATTCGTTGTGGCAGAAACATTTCGAAGCTTGGGAAGTCTTGCCAGCATTTCCTCGAAATCCTTCCTGACCAATGGCTCACCTCCGGAAAACTTCACTTTTGTTACACCCAGACTGGCGGCCTTATTGATGATCCTGATAATAAGGTCCACACTCATTTCTTCTTGATGGCTGCTTTGCCCTTCATTGTGGCAGTAGAAACAATTAAGATTGCATTTACTGGTTATTGATACGCGCAAGCTTGTTATTTTACGGCCGTAAGAGTCTGTGAGTATATGGGATTGCATTTAGTCTGGTTAATTGGAAATGAATATGTTAAATGTATTGATTTTAAGGTGGGGATTTACTGTGAGAATTATGATGGCAGGTGTTAGGGATTATTGAGAGTTATTAAATAATCGTTATGATTAGAATCAATATATTCAAAATATAACTTATTCGATATATTATATGGTGATATTCATACTGTTCTAAGTATTTCCAAATCTAATGGTATTAATCATTGCAAATAGTTTTAAATGTAGGATAGTCAATACAGGGAGTGATCAAAAATGGATACATTTGAAATAATATCGAAGATTTATGAAATGAGAGATGAATCCATTGCACAGGGGATAACTTCCCGGGATGCAATGGCTTTTGCTGAACAAAACGTAGCAGAAAATTACCATATTTCCCATAATAGCTTAAGGAAATTGATAAGAAATTAGAAAAAATAAGGCATCAACCCCTTATTTTATTTTTTTACTGTTTATGCTGCGTAACTTGATTTACTTTTCACTTGGGAATTCTATTTCTCCTTTTCCTTCACCTATAATCCCGACAGCATATGGTGCACAACAGCCTACTTCAACTTCACGCTATCGTTTTGCGCTTGTATCGACCTGGCCTCCAGTTCATCGCAAAGGGGTCATGAGCTGGTTGACTTTAGAGAAGACAGGGCGGTTTGTTTTATTTGGTAATGCAACCGAGTCCTTTGAGGCATTGAAGATATCCAACACCCCACCTCCCAGCCTGTCGTAATCCCTTATGATGTCCCGTGGATTGGCTCATGTGCCGGCACAGGAGAGCAGCTTCAAATCCCGCCCTGCATTTTTGATTAAGTTGATGGTATGGAACTTGCGCTCGGGCCAGGTCTTAATTTAGCCCCCTTTGGCATTTGTCAGTTCTTCCGGCTCAAAAGTCACATCATGTAGTTATTTTAAATTTAATGTAGATGATCCGATGTCATTTCCACTCCTACGATACACTATAAGTATTATAGTGACTATAGTATGACATAATATGAATGCTACAACCACAATTCAATTAAAGACAAACACGCGTGACGCCTTACGTGAAATTGGACATATGGGCGATGACTATAACACGGTCATTGAAAATCTGATTATTGAACACAATCGTAATAGCCTTGTAGAACATGGCAAACAAGTTGTTGAAGAGCGCAAAAATGATTTTGTCAATATAGATGACCTTTGATGTATTGGTTCTTCCAGACCTTTTTAAGAACCTTCCGCCTACTTTTAGGGATAACATTAAGGTAGCAATTAAAGAGTTGAATGACCCTTTCCCAGGCACTGGAAAAGGTGAGAAAAAAGAAATAAAAGGTGCCAATGATGTTGTATGTCGTTTAAGAGTAGGACGTTTTCGTATCTTCTATCGAATCGATAAGGAAAAACGCACCGTTTACGTATTTGACATTCTTACAGCAGAACAGGCACATAAAAAATATGGCCGGTTGTGACTTCAACTCAATGATTCAATTTCACGTTTTTCTTTAACATTGTGGGGGCAACATCAGTATTAAAGGATATATTTTTCAAACATGGAAATCACAATGCCTGAATTAATAGACAGGATGTACAGGACTGGCAGGATACGAGTGATTCGCAGCATCCTGTAAATCCTGTTCATCCCATCGAATGTTTACCTACATGATGTTGGGGAGATCATTATTTTGGTAATGTCCTATATTTCATGACTTGATGTCTTTATATGTCTAATTCTTGAAAATCATGGGTTTACCTCCTGGACTCTGTGACATTTTTTAAAAAATTATATTACATTCAATCCGCTCTCTCTAAAAGTATAAATTGAGGCAAATGATTTAGAACACGGATTGCACAGATCACACGGATTTTCACGGATTTATTTTCGCATCCGTGCGTATCCGTCGAATCCGTGTCATCCGTGTTCCTTCCTCCTTGATGAATACTATTTCATAAATCAACAAATTCAATTAATATAAAGGTCACGATTTGTAGGACACCACCATTATTTTTGCCCCTACCTACGTTGATCAGTTCTTCCGGCTCGGTTGCAATATCTACCAGGATCGCCACCTCATCAACGAAGGTATCCCTGATATCTAAAAGCGGGCCCAGGCATCAGTGCAGGAGGAGGAGCGTGCAAGTGGATGTAAGATGGTGCATAGGTCCAGGGGTAACTCACCGCGAAGGGAGCAAGGGACGCAAAGGCACTGTTGCCTTAACTTCGCGTCCTTTGCGGTTTAATATTACTCAATTTTTATATTTTTACAGACATGGCGGCACTCCACAGGCACAACAACTGAAATTAACTTCTCACCACTGTTGTCCCATTCACCTGCACCTTACCCTGCCAGCACATGATGCACTACTGCTCCCATCAACCTCCCGCCCTCGGTCTGCACATGTGCCTGGCCTGCAGTTTATCAGATACATTAAGTTCAGACAGTTGAACCACCATTCTTCAAAAACTCATGTCAAAATTGTAATAATAACATCTATTGGTTTTTTGTTTCATTTTCTCTTTCAAGAATAACTTTAATTTGTTTTTTGAAAATTATAATGTCATTGGTAACTGTTTCCCAGACGATTGGATTACTAACCCCAAAGTATTCATGAATGAGCTTGTCCCTCATTCCTGTGACTGCTTTCCATTCTATTTCTGAATATTCCTGTTTAATTTCATCAGGAATATTTTTAGCAGCTTCTCCAATTACCTCCAGATTTCTCACCACTGCATCTCTGGTCTTTTTATCAGCTATGAACTCATTAAATCCCATATTTCGAGTAAATTCCTCGATATTCCCTATTGCTTCAAGAATATCTTGAATAAACAGGATGACATTCCTTTTTTTAGGCATAAACTGTTTCCTGTATTATATTAGATTTGATTAGAGGTTTTAATGCATCCGGTGTGACAAGATCTACCTTTATACCCAGTTTTTCACTAAGGTAATTTTCAAGTTTGATAAATTTAAAAAAGCCAATGGGACCCACGAATTCTACAAGGACATCTACATCACTGGTTTCTGCTTGTTCGTCCCTTGCATAAGACCCGAATATGCCTATGGTTTTAACTTTATATTCTTTTTTAAGAAGGGTTTGTTCTTCTATTAATTTTTCCAGAATGACTTTTTTTGATTTCATTGTTTCATTCTCGCTACATAAATTAGGCATTCAAGCATTAAATCTTTTTTCATTGTTGTGCTTGACAGTTATTTAGCATGAAAGTACCCTTGGGTTCTTTCATCTTTTTGTGCATGTCATTCGTAGAATTTTATGTTTGTTTTATGAATCTTTTTGT
>DAOUWY010000212.1 GCA_030666885.1 Methanosarcinales archaeon | reverse complement strand
GTGTTCTATCACAATATTACTCTTAACCGATGACACATAGGTTTTATGTTTCAGTTTTCATAAATATATAAAGTTTGCACTTTCGCCAGGTAATATAAAGCAAGTTTTATCATTAATCATATTAGATTAAGCCTGAATTATATGGATACATCCTTTCATGAGTATTCGGAATTATACTTCATGTGCTGCCAGAAATAAAGATAATAGGCATGAATTACATTTAAAGTGCAGGTTGATAAAATGGAACTTGAAAAATTACGACACGGTACTGAACTATTAAAACGCGGGTTTGCTAAAATGCAAAAGGGCGGGGTCATCATGGATGTAACTTCTCCAAAAGAGGCACATATAGCAGAAGATGCCGGAGCTGTTGCTGTTATGGCCCTGCATATGGTTCCGGCCGATATCAGGAAAACCGGCGGAGTGGCACGGATGGCTGATCCGCAGATCATAGCCGAGATCATTGATTCGGTCACTATACCTGTTATGGCAAAGGCCCGTATCGGGCATTTTGTAGAAGCTGAGATATTAGAAGCTTTGGGCGCGGATATGATCGATGAGTCAGAAGTGCTTACACCGGCTGACGTTAAATACCACATAGATAAAAGGAACTTCACAATTCCCTTCGTATGCGGAGCACGGAACCTGGGCGAAGCCCTGCGAAGGATACACGAAGGAGCGGCCATGATACGGACTAAAGGCGAGGCAGGTACTGGTGATGTGAGCGAAGCTGTGCGGCACATGCGCCTGATCAATGAGCAGATTAGTAAGTTAAAAGGCATGGACCTTCATGAGATCGAACGTGTAGCCCGTGAGATCGAGGCTCCGATCGAACTGGTTGTGGAGACCGCCCAACGACAGCGCCTTCCGGTCGTGAACTTTGCAGCCGGGGGTGTTGCCACTCCCGCAGATGCGGCATTAATGATGAAGCTGGGCGTTGATGGTGTTTTCGTAGGCAGTGGTATTTTCAAATCAGAGAATCCGGCCATGATGGCCTCGGCCATTGTAGAAGCTGTTAATAATTTTGACAATCCCGGTGTACTGGCCGAGATTTCCAAGGGTCTGGGCAGCCAGATGAAAGGTATCAGTGTAAGCAGCATTCCCGAACAGGAGATACTGCAGACCCGAGGGTGGTAATTACCACCCATTTTGCTTATTTCATACGATGACTGTAGAAAAAATCGACAACTATTTAAGGCATAATACATGTTGGATTTTTAGAGTGCGATGTATAAAATAATGGTATGAATATCATGAAATGTAAAATCGAAAGAAGTGATGAACACAAATCTTCCCTGTTGGTCGACAAGAAAAACATCGACAAAAGCTGGGAAGATGAATTGAGCCAATGGATAATCGAAGAGTTCTACTCCCCATACCAGGCATCCTGAAATATATTTCAGGATTCAATTATTTGACAATATATCAACTAACCACAATTGATGGCGATATATCTTGGAATTACAAGGAATCTGCAGTATATGTCACCATTCGGCTACAATGTATACATGCCAGTTATGTGGCCGTCTCGTATGTAGCAATTGCTTTGATATTACAAGGGGAGTCTGTGTCCAGTGCAAAGGTGGGCCAGGATTGGGTTCTGTAGATGCCGTATTTAGTGGATGACGTTACCTTTCTATCGAATAAGCAGGTTATTCGTTTTCCAGTTTTCCTTCCCCTTCCTTAATGGTCCTGGAGAACCTTGATGAGATTGAATTTTTAATAGTATCTAACATTAATTCTTTACTTTTGATATTATTGCTATTTTTGGTAATTACACTAAACAGCCCCAGTGGAATGGTAATGGATGCATAAGAAGAATTGCCGATTATATTACCACAATGTCCGAATGCTTTCTTAAATACCTGTGTCAGGTTAATCTCGATATTGTTGGATGCTGCATATACGTATATATTGGAAGTGTCCACTGAATGGACAAGGGCGGTAGATATCCCATCCAGGTCAAGCATATATTTACACACCTTTGGCAGAGTACCAGGGTCTTTGATATAACCGGTATTGGTTAAAAGGTATGTATTTTTTATCTCCCTGTTATTCAGTGCTTTTGCAAGATCATTAAAAGTCTCGGATTTTACAGCAGGTTTCTCTAATTTCAGGAGCAGGTCATGGTCAATTTGTTCAAGTACAAAGAGGTATGCTTCAAGTCCGTGTTTATTCATGTTGGTTAAAAAAGTCCTGGTTCTGTCCCTGATCGCAAACAGGAATATGGTTGCTATGGTACTGTCTATTGGTACCTTCATGCTTCTGAAGTACTGGACCATGATGGTGGAAGTAGTTTCAACATTTGCCCTTATATCCTTATAATGGCATTTGATATCCTTAGTCGCCATCCTGGAATGCGAAATGATTATCGCAGGTATGTCAATTAAAGCACTGATATCTTCAGGCAGTTCACTTGGCACTACATCCACTAAAGCAAGAGTGCCTGAAAGTTCATTTGTGATCACATCAGGCAAAGGTTCTATATCAAATCCCATGATATTAAGCAGGCCCTTATGGTGTACGGTACCGGAATAATAGCATTTGGAATTGATATGGAAATGTTTGGCAATCCTTGTAAGGGCATAGGCACTTACAAGAGAATCTACAGTAGGGTTTTTCCTGATAAGTATTGTTAGTCCGTTTTGTGATCTTTTCAATACGGACTTGAATTTCCTGCGTTTAAAGAATCCTAGCTTTTTCACAATATCTCACGTCCAATAAAACCAGACTTCTATTCTATTAATGAAGTTCTATTATTAACAAAGTTATACTAATAAAGTTATACCAATATCATAGTATGCTATAAAAATTTATATGCATCAGTATATTCACATTATCCACATGCCTCATTATCAATCCATTCAAACCAATTTCCATATCGGGTGAACTTCCACAGGTTCTACCCCCATGTCTGCCACACTTTCTGATATCATGATATCAGTCATGGCTGACACTGGGAATGTATATTTGGCATTTTCGATAGGACCGTACAGTATGAAGTCACCGGCTGCCATTTGCTGGATACCGGTGGATGCAATATCGCATATCCTGTAAATGAGTTTATCCTCTTTTCCAATATTTCGAAGCCAGTTCCATGCAGACGGGGCATTATGGATACCTGAACCCACTGGAAGGCCCCATTTTGCCTTGGCAGCAATGGTCATCCTGAGTGCTACTCCGGCACCGTTTCCCATGGGAGTAATGCTGGGGTCGATGAGCTTCTTTTTAATGCCACATTCATCTGCTGTTTCAAGCAGACCATGGGGCAGTACCTTTCCACCGTCCTCCAACAGCTCCATACGCCCGCCCAGGCTTGAATCCATCGCATTGAAGCCCAGGATGATGGCAGAATCCATATCAGATAAAGTCAATACTTCGATCTCTTCTTCTGTTACTGCCATATTCAGGCTGTTGTAAATAGTCTTATCGGCCAGGCCGACCTCACTGACATAACTGGCTGCAGCCATTCGTACACGGCTTTGTGTAGAATCAATTAAAAGTGGCGCATCGGTCGCATTGCTCACAAAGTCCAGGTAGCGCATTGCTGCCCCGGCACTCTCTGCATAGATATGCACCATGCATGGATTGCCGGTCTCATCAGAGAGTTCCTGCTGCCTGTTGATCAGTTTTTCGGCAGCAGGCTTATCAAAGATACCTTTATCCGGGTCAGAGACTATGCTGTGTTTGTTGTAGAAGATAGTACCTGCCAGTACTGTCGGGTATTCGCCGGGCTGGCCGCCAATTTTGATATTGGCGATATTGACGATCTCCTGCACTTTCTGGAATGTGAATATGTTTATCAGTCCTGTTTTTTTGTTTCAGGTCCCGGCAAATATGACCCCTGATGTTGAGTCCATCAGGATACCGGGAGCTATCATCATGTCCCCGCCTGTGATCTCACGCTCTATTTTTTGTTTCTTCTTCCTGGTTTCAATAACTATCGGCGGTTCAGGGAAAGGGTTACCTTTTGAGCGGTATTCATTTATCAATTCCTGTATATTATCGGTCTCAATAAGGCCCCGCCTGTCAATTAGTTCCACCTGCTGCCTGAATCGTTCAATGGCCATGGCGGGTATATTCTCTATAAAGGGAATTGCACCCTCTGATCCGATTATCCTGCCCCGCCCCTCTATACCGTTTTTTTGTATTGCAAGAAGAGTGGTACCTGAAAAGGGTCCTCTTTACTCGGTACCGCCTACTAAAATGAAACTGATATTGGAATTTTAAATTGTATTT
>DAOUWY010000303.1 GCA_030666885.1 Methanosarcinales archaeon | reverse complement strand
TCTGATTGCTATGCCCCTGACCCTCTTTTCAATCCAATCCGCAGGATATCCTTTAAGTTCGTAATAGTCCTTGACCTTGTCCTGTGCAAGTTCAGTGTTTTCTATTTCCTGTATCCTTTCATATCCCACTTTTGCAAGCCATTGCTTAAATGGCTCTGCTTTAAGGGAGGGGATTGACTGGATTAACCTGAAAGCATTTCTGGTATTTACGCAATCAGTATACCTTAATTTACCGTCTTTGGCAGGTAGTTTAAAACCGTGACAAATTGTCACGAATTGAGGTCGTTGGAGTGCACCTCAAATACGGACACGACAGACACGACTGAATAGTTACAAATTACCCTTGGATTTGAAGTAGATACGTATTTAGCACTCTTTTACTAATCGTCCGGGTCACCGGGCAATTCCCTGGTTTCCTGGAAATGCAGCCTGCCTGAACCTGAACTTGCACCGGTTCCTTTGCCTGTGCCTGCACTTGTTCCTGCACTAGCACCTACACCTGTTCCCGGACCCTCAGCCTCCTGCTTTTGTACAGCATTGGGGTGCATATCTTTTTTATATAGGATCGTGCGGTACGGGAAGGGAATTTCTATACCTTCTACGTCGAATCGTTTCTTGATGGATTCCATTAATTCGCAGCCTGTAAAATAAGCAAGGCTTCTGTCACGCACCCAGATCATCAACCTGAGGTTTAATGCAAAATCGCCTAGTTCTGTCAGCAGGACTTTAACCTCGCTGCCTTGTGCCACCTCTGGGTGTATCCGGCTGACTTCGTAGTGGTCCATGACATTGGGATGATCCCTGGCTTCATCTTCCATGATGGACCGGGCCAGGTCGATATTAGAATCATAGCTGATGCCGATGTTCACAGGCCATATTACGGTGGGGTCTTCAATTGACCAGTTTATGATAGCTTCTTCACTGATAATGGAATTGGGAATAATGAGACGCCTGTTATCCCAGGTGACCACTACGGTATGACGCAGGGTCAGGTCTGAGATTGTGCCGTACTCATTATGGATCGTGACGATATCTCCTACCCTGAAGGGCTGGAACATTGCAAGTGATATGCCTGATATAATATTGGCAAGTGTACTCTGGGCTGCAAATCCGATTATGATGCCTGCAAAACCGGCACCTGCAAATAAAGCTACCGAGAGTGTGCGAAGCTGGGGGACGCTGGATATGACAACTATCAGACCCACAATGTAAATTGTGGCCACAATAAGGTGCCGCAGCAGCCTGTAACCGGTGGGATCCACCCTCAGTTTCAGGCTGGCCTTTTTGATATAACCTTGCAGCAGCCTGTCAGCCAGCCTGGCAAAAAAGATGGTTGTAACTATGATTATGAAGATAAATATCGGTGTTGCGGCGTTCCACGACAACCACTGTGGCCAGTAATTGGCGATTGTGTCTGCAAATATCATGAACATGATTAAATTCATTTTGATTGATTAATAAACTTTCGAAAATTGGTTCTGTTACATTGGTGGATGTTGCACCTGGGGGACATGCTCTAAATAAATACCAATAATTATACCCTGCAACTCTGCTGCAGTTGGGTGTGGCGTCGCAACTTTTTACTCAGAAACTGAAAAGGTAACCTGGCACCAAAATATTTCACAATCCCCTTCCAGTTCAGTCATCCTGGTACATCTTAATTGTGATCAGCAACAGTGCAACCACAGAAACCTTCCATTCACTCTCCTCTATCTTTTCAACCAGCCAGTCAAGGGACCCCTCCACGTCTCCTGACCTGCCATCAAGTATCAGTGATTGTACAACCAGGCAGGAAGTTGCCATATACCTCCAGTTATCATCCGTGCACTGCGCCAGAAGCCATGAAGAATTGCGCTGGATATGGTCAGCCATGCCTTTGGCATCCTGGTGTATCAATGCCGAGTTTATCAGGGCGATGGTGCCCGGGTGCATCCATTTCCCTGAATAATTATTAAGCAGCCAGTCCACACCCTGCCGGTTCTGCCTGCCCATAATCCCCAGCGCGATAAGGGCATAACAAGTGTCATATATATCATTGTTCCACGAACCATGGTCCGACTGTATTTCCTCCAGCCAGTCCACCGTAGCCTCACAAGATAAACCGCATTCCACAAGTGCAGCACAAGCCCTGGCAGTATCCCGCACCGGATTGCCTGATTCCCAGTAATCTGCCAACCTGGTATGCTGTAGCCACTCAATTGCCGTCCTGGCATCCCGTCCCCACAGGCACAGTGCCTTTGCTGTCTGTGATGCCTCTTTAACACTTGTAATTTGTACACCCTCCAGCCAGTTAAGGGCACGTTTCGAAAAGCCAGTTATCTTTCCAGGATACATTACACAATATTGTGGATTCATCAAATTAACAGTATCGATGTTTTGTTAGATACTTTTTAATTAATTCTGGAAATGCCATGGTTATATATATTACTTGCGAAATACTTAAGTAGTGGTCTGAAAGTAATAAAAAGTATCTGGTTTTGGTTACATAATAATATCTATTATTCAATTCAATTTATTTTCAAGATATACATAATAAAATTACTACAACATTAATTTTTAGATTCATTATAAATTATTGATTAATATATTTTTATTAATTACCAAGTAATCATAAACAACGATATAAGGATTGGAAGATTTACTACATTGTAAGCCTAACTTAACACGATG
>DAOUWY010000114.1 GCA_030666885.1 Methanosarcinales archaeon | reverse complement strand
GATCACGTCCCCGTTATCCGTCACCAGATCCGGCGGCGTATCTGTGAGGATACCATTATTGTCAGGGTCAGGGTCCACTCCGAATGACAGGTATTCCAGGCGCTCAGGCAGCACCAGGTCAAAGCTCCTGATATTGCCGGTGGGAGCGTACGGGTCTGACAGGTCCCTGGCATATCCCGACTGCATAAGTTCTAGACCGGATTTAACCTCTCCCAGCTGACGCTCCATTAAGACGCCATCCATTGGCGGTCCTGCATTCTTCAGGCCAATTGCTGTAAGTGCAATGATAATTCCAACCAGGATCAGGTAGACCACCAGTTTTAGTGGAATAGTATCAATACCACGTTCATCTTTCCACAAATTAACACCAGGATTCGAAAGAAGAGGACAAAGTATTTATCTTTTGATGTTTTAAATTGCCCACAGGTTGAGTACATGGAAAAAACAGATGTTTACGGAAGGATAGAGTCATTTGACCAGAGCGTACGAAGTATCGAAAGGCGGTTGCGTGCAGTTGAGCGGAGATTGTCAACCAGTAAGGATGATTACATCAGGACTGATCCGGAATCATCTGAAAACATCCACTGGACAGACCCTGATATCGAGGAACTGCAGGCCAAATTCAAGGAACTACGGGCTGAATGCAATGAACTGCATGATGCCATAGAAATAGTAACAAGCGGACTTGCCGCAATAAAGTCGGACGAACTTACACAGCTTAACAGTTCCGTGGATGCCCTCAGGCAGGAATTACAAGCTGCCAGTAGCAGGATTGAAGAACTGGGTGGACAACAAGCGAGCCTGAAGGAAAAAACATCTGCTTCAGTGGAATCGATAAACAATGCTCACATCTCCCAGATCGAAACGCTCAGTAAAGAACTGGAAGACACGAGACAGAGATTACAGCGCCAGGAAAATATGAACAAGATAACCATAGGCAATGTCAAGGTACCTGTAGAACTTTCAGGAATAATGGCATCTATCGCACTTATTGCTACAGGCTGCCTTGTCTGGGCCGACAGGTGGGACATCATACGTTCCACTTATTATCCTACCGGACTGGCACTACTCTTCGCTGCGGCTGTGATCGCAAAGTTCATAATGGCCAACAGGCACTCCGGCACTTCATAGATGAAGCGTTAATTATTAACTACTTTCAGGGCAAAGTCGTTCTGGTAATCGACAAATCCACTGATTTTAGCTGACAGTTTCAGGTATCCTTCACCTGAAACAATGAAAGAAGCCGTATCAATGTTGACATGGGCATTTCCATTACTGTCAGTCTTACCTGAAGCCGAATTATGTAAACCATAGATAACCACAGTTGCACCCACCACAGGCACTCCATCTATATCAATTACACGGACATTGACGTTCTTAGTACCGCTGTTAACTTGTAACACACTACTTGTTGCGCTATTATCAATGCCAATAATATCGGCATGCATGGTCTTTGGTACCAGGTTTACATCACCAATGAAAATAACCATGGCAGCAAGCCCGGCCATTCCGACGATAGTAAGTACTACCATCCTCATGGGCAGGCCTATGGCGGCGGTCTCGTCCCGGAACATACCTAAGTGATCAATATTGCAGCTTCATCAGTGTAATCATAGAACCCGTTGGCCTTTGCTACCAGTTTAAGGTCTATTGAGTCCTGGTTCAAGCGGATGAAAACATCAGATACTGTAACAGTAGCCTCTCCTGTTGAATCTGTCTTACTAGAATTAAAACCACCTCCGCCTGATATTATTATGCTGGCCCCTTCTACCAGATTATTTCCACCATCATACACTTTTACAACAACCGTCACATCAATGTCCCTGTTATTCTCGATATTACAAGTGACCCCCTCATCACCATTGACCGATATCACTTCCACTACCAGGTTTTTTTTTGACTCTGGAATAATAGCCAGAAGGGCGGCCAGGGCAACCATTCCTACTACCAACATAACCACGATGTTGATAGGTAATTCCATACCATGCTCGTTTTGAATTAAAGATCTGTTAGCCTTACTCATCCTATTCACCATGTCTGTATAATTACATAACATTATTTAAATATTACTACACTTTTTCATATAATTGGGGCGAAAAGTGTCCTGCTCACAACCATGGAAATTGTAAACACCAAAACCGACAAAGGTAGCTCAGTTCCATCCCGCCCCCCAGCTCTGACATAATCGATGAAATACTGATATCACCAGGCAGCCTGCTAGCCTCGTGTGAAATACTTTATAGTATCTTCTGGATAAATTCTGAACGGGCCAGGGCAACACCTGCCCTAGACTTTTTAATTTGTCTTGGTAATGCGAAGACCACTTATATTTTTTGCAAAATATATAAGTAGGGATTAGGAAATAATAAAAATTATCAGAAAGTAAATAAAATAACAAATAGAGATAAATAGATAAAATTAACACAGTCTTCGCTTCCTGTCTTTAGCTAATGATTCTAATGTCAACTTAAACCTGGAGTGTGCAGACCTATAAATAAAGTTAAGTAATCCTGTTCCGTTAAGCTATTAAAATTCATCACATATCCGGAGAACCCATATGTACAGCCAGAAATGTATCCAGTGCAATGCAGAATATACTCCGCAGGAGATCGTTTATACCTGCCCGAAATGCGACGGCCTGCTTGAGATCGTCTATGACTGGTCGGACCTATCCATCTGCAGGAAGGACTTTGAGGGTATTCCGCTGTCTGTATGGAAATATAAAGCTCTCCTGCCTGTTGAGAGGGAACCTATCTCTACTAACGAAGGCGGTACACCCCTGTATAAATGCAGCCCACTGGCAGAAAAGATCGGCATCGATACAATGTATGTGAAACATGAAGGTCTTAATCCCACTGGCAGTTTCAAGGACAGGGGCATGACCGTCGGTGTATCAAAGGCACTTGAGTTGGGTATGAAAACAGTTGCATGTGCGTCCACTGGCAATACTTCGGCTTCCCTGGCCATCTACGGTGCCAAGGCAGGTATTCCTGTAGTAGTACTGCTCCCGGCAGGAAAGGTGGCCATGGGCAAGGTAGCCCAGGCAATGATGCACGGGGCCAAGGTACTGAGCATAAGGGGCAATTTTGACGATGCCCTGAAACTTGTCAGGGACCTGTGTGATAATGAGGGATTCTATTTACTGAATTCAGTTAACCCGTACCGGCTTGAAGGGCAGAAGACCATTGCATTCGAGATTGCCGACCAGCTTGGATGGGAAGTGCCTGATAAACTGGTACTACCGGTGGGTAATGCAGGTAACATCACTGCCATTTACAAGGGGTTCAGGGAGTTCTATGAACTGGGACTGACTGAGCGTATCCCGACGATGATAGGGATACAGGCCGAAGGGTCCTGTCCGGTAGTGAATGCATTCAGGCAGAACCAGAAGGACATTGTTCCTGTAACCAACCCTGAGACCATAGCAACTGCTATCAGGATAGGCGACCCTGTGAATGCGGTGAAGGCACTGCGGGCCATATACCAGTCGGGAGGGCTGGCCGAATCTGTATCGGATGACGAGATAGTGGCAGCACAAAAGGACCTGGCCCGGCTTGAGGGGATCGGTGTGGAGCCTGCCAGTGCATCTTCAGTGGCTGGTCTTAAGAAACTGGTAGAAATGGGCATGATCCAGTCTGATGAGACTGTGGTATGCATCACTACAGGGCACCTGTTAAAGGACCCGGAGGAAGTCATGGATATGTGCGAGAGCCCGATAGAAGTTGATGCCACTGCCGAATCTGTGCGAAGGGCAGTGTTCGGGTGAGTTTCAAATATTATTTTTCAGTTATTTTTTTCCCGAAATAATATTCAATCCACTCAATTTTCCAACAGTTTTATGTAATCCAGAACTTAAATGACTTTGCAGCAAAACAAGTGTCAAGTCAATCTTCGAGTGTCAGATAAAGCCGAGATAACTTTATCCTTACATCCTCAGTTGTAAATTGCCAATGGCTCAGAAGCGATAAAGACATTGCACATGCCGCAGAGACTTTTTATTATTTACTTGGACGATTCAGAAAACCGCAGAGAGCGCAGAGGCACGCAGAGAAAACAACACGTCTCTGCACTCTCCGCGTCCAAGGTGGTTGAAAGTTCACACAAATCCACAAGGTTGGCTGCCACCTGCCGCCCTGACGGGCTGCGGTGGCAGGGGTAGCTACATATATATATATTTTATCATATATTTTAACTGCTGCCGGCAGCTAACCGACATAACATCCATTTCGCACCACAGGATCGCCGGATACCCATGCATTCACAAGGCACCACAAAAGCGCCTGCCAGCTACCACACCACAAGGGGGGGTGGAGTAGATCAGGACGGGTATCCTGGCAGGATGAAAGCTAGAAGGTGCGGCAGGGTGGCAGCCTATCGTATGGATTTGTATTGTACATCCATGCATATATTTATATTTCATCTCTGCTAATATGAAATTAAATCAAATTTTAGCAGGGTTATTATTGTGGTGTATATAACCAGAAACCTGGAAAGCCTAGTAAAGGAGAATCTTGATAAACCTGAAATAATTGCAATTCTCGGGCCAAGGCAATCAGGTAAAACAACTCTTATAAAGCATATTTTCCAGACTCTTGAAAATGCAGTGTTTATAAGCTTTGATGACAGGATGGCACTTGAGATGTTCGTTGAAGATGAGCAAACCTTTGCAGAACTTTATGTAAAGAATAATCGGTACCTATTCATAGATGAGTTCCAGTATGCAAAGGAAGGGGGGCAGAAGTTAAAGTACATTTATGACCATTACCCTGATACAAAAATATTGGTATCAGGCTCTTCTGCCCCCGGGCTTACAATTCATGGTATAAAATATCTCGTAGGCAGGATATTTGTCTTCAACCTGTATCCACTTTCCTTTGAAGAGTTTCTAAGATACTGGAATGAGGAACTTTTTGATACCTACCTGAGCAGGAAAGATGCAATTCGAGCGTATCTATATGAAAAAGGCGAATTGCCTGTGGTTAGCAAACCGCTTATGGAATTGCTAAACACAATCTATGATGAGTATATTGTCTATGGCGGATATCCCAGGGTTGCAATCTCAAAGTCCGGTGAAGAAAAAAGGCTGGTTCTGAAGAATATATACAGCACTTATTTTTTACGGGAAATAAAGGACATGCTGAGCTTAACAACGGATTTCAACCTGAGCAGGCTGATCAGGGCGCTATCAATAGAACTTGGCGGGCTTATATCCTATGCCAGTCTCGGCGAGGTTTCGGGTTTTGACTATAAGGGGCTTTTATGGCATCTCAACATTCTTGAGAAAACATTTATCTGCAAAAGGATTGTTCCTTTTTTTACCAACAAAAGGACTGAGATAATCAAGGTTCCAAAAGTATATTTTTTTGACAATGGGTTCAGGAATACCATTATTGATGATTTCAGGCCCTACAATATGAGGCAGGATATCGGCATGCTGAATGAGGCATTTATTTTTTCCCAGTTGGCGTATGAGGGTGTGGAAGTAAAGTTCTGGAGAAGCAAATCTAAGGCAGAAGTGGATTTTATTGTGGAAAAGGAAGGAAGGCTTATTGCTGTAGAATCAAAGAGCAGCTACCATCGCAAGACAAAATCCCTGATGCATTTTAAGGAGAAGTATGAGCCATACAGGACGGTTATTGCAACTAGGGAGGTTCTAAAGGACAGTGATGGTGTATTATACCTGCCGTTCGTATTCATTTCCTCTGTGCTCGATATCGGGACGGGCACCCTGGCACAGTGAAGGCGAGAAGGGGCGGCAGGAGGGACAAAGAAAGGATGAGGGGGTCAAATCAGTCTCAATATTTGCCACCGAGTTCACAGAGACCACAGAGAAAAGCAATGATGTTCTGTGTTCTCCATAGTTTTATATTATATATAATATATTTTAACAGATGCTGGCAGCTAACCGACATAACATCCATTTCGCACCCCAGGATCGCTGGATACCCATGCATCCACGTGACACCATAAAAGCGCCTGCCAGCCCCCGCACCACAAGGGCGAGTGGAGCAGATTGGGACGGGTACCCGGCTGAGTGAAGGGGAAAGGGGATGGGGGCTAAAATTCATAATTTATGAAATATCTATACACTATTAATTTTGACAACATAAATTAATACAAATATCATGTGATAATTTATGATAAATCTTTTGATTTTTTGGCAACAAGTTATATTGAAAGTGGTTATCATCTATAACTATCTTTTCCCAGAGGAAGAGGTTGAAGACTATGGCGTCATTCTAACGTCTGGAATTAACATCCATTTTTACCATATAATCCCACATCAAATTTTATAAATTCGCTATCTTCTAATCGATTTTCCACCACATGTTTAACAATAAAACTTAAAACCAGTAGTGT
>DAOUWY010000040.1 GCA_030666885.1 Methanosarcinales archaeon | reverse complement strand
TGATGCTGATTTTGTTAAACTTAACGCAATTGGCCCTTGTTCAAAATGCTCTTTAATCTCTTCAACAGTTAATGCACGGTTGTATATGCGGACTTCGTCGATGATGCCGTTGAAAAATATATTGCTATGTATAGTAGCTCCAATAGTCGTAGGAGAACCAGATGCATCATCTAAAGAAGCGCCAGCGAAAGTACCAACATAATGATTCTCATCAAGATATATATCTACTGAACCAGAATTAAATACTACAGTAAAAAAGTGCCAGTTATTAGTAGTTATCTCACCATCACCATACGTTTTTGCTATGTCATCATTATTTTCATCAATATATAAATCCAAATTACCGGTGTTACTAACACCCAACTCAAAATTATCATTATAAGAATCCGAAGCATGAGCTAAAAAAACATTTCTTGTTCCGTGATTACTCGCTGAAGAACCTAAAGTAGTTGGATAAATCCAACCAGATATTGTAATCACTGAAGTTCTGCTTGCGAAAACACCACCTATGTCGCTATATCCTAAATTAACATAATCGTCCATCCCATCGAACTGCAAAGCCTTCCCATACTTCCCCTCAACCCACGTAGCACCATAAATCACCCCGTTATTCCCATTCCCGGAACAATCCTTCAAAACACTCCCTGATCCCTCATCGAAATGCCATTTTGCCACAAGCCCATCATCACTCTGCGCCTGCACACCTGCGGACATTCCAGCCAGCACTCCAATTGCGATCAACACTCCAATAATCATTCTAATATAGGTCATTTCACTTACCTCCTCATTACAAAAGCCCACCAATAACTTCAAGTATCAAATTTATTGGCATACCAGTCCCAGCAGCAATCTGGTCCAGTGATCATTTTCCTGGCTCTTCACCCTTTATTTTCAGGCACTCCATTACTGCCTCCCTGGGCTCAGTAAAATAAACACTATAACCTATTTTAATTTATCCTAATTGTCCCTTTGAGACAGGTGAGTCAAGTGTTGCAGAGCTATGGGTTCAATGTCCAGGACTGGGATACTGTTCACCCTCCCCCTAAAACTTCCTTGGCTGTGGGAGGCTGCTCTTTAGATTGAATGAAATTTTTGCTGATATTTAAACACGACCAAAATGTTGACAATTGTAATTAAAAAAATCACACACCATGCACAACAGCCTCAGCTGCATCATATCCTGCCCTGACAGAACCGTTCATGCTCCGCTCAGGATAATTAGCCTCAGAGAACATGCCGGCAAGGTACAGCCCATCAACCCCGGTCCTGTACGGGAGTATCCGCTCAGCATACCCGGTCTCATACACCGGAGCAGTCAGTGGATCCCGCCCCAGTTCCCACCACAGTATCGCGGACCTGTCAAAATCAGGGTACAACTTCTCAAGCCCATCCAGGAATATCCCGATAACTTCGTCCTCACTCCAGGTGTACAGCGGGTCATCATAGTCCTGGAAATACGAAGCAATATAGAGCAGGTGCTCTCCCGCATAATCCGAGGCCGGCATAAAATTAGTATGCTCGATCAAAGCCCCGAACGGCACATCGGCCTTAATGTTCAGCCAGTATGTACCATCTGTCATTAAAGGCTTTGACATCCCAAGCAGGGCACAGCAAGTACCCTGGTAATTGATGGCGCCGGGGTCAAATCCGGGAATGCCCGGTTCTACCAGGGATGCCAGAGTCACAGGAGGTACTGTGGATATCACAGTATCACACGACAAAGTACCTTCTTCAAGCTTCACACCAGAAACCCGCTCCTCCTCCATCAATATCTCTACTACACCGTTACCTGTTATGATCCGGCCGCCTTTTTCCCTTATTGAATCAGCCAGCGCAGCTATCAGATGGTGGAACCCACCCCTCATATATCCCAATCTCTCACCTTCTGCGCCCCGGTCTGAGCGTATCTTGACCCTGCCCAGTAACCATGCAGCACTGACCCTGTCAGCATTCGATCCGAACTTGCTGTTCAGGAGCGGCTGGAAGAAATTATTGTAAACCCCGCTGCCTGCGATCTTCAATATCCATTCACCTGCCGTCATGTCATCGTATGACCTGACATCCCTGACAAGCTTTGTACGCAATACCAGCATACTCAACCTGAATATATCTAACATAGACATAGGCGGGAACTTCAATATCTCCAGGGGCGTGTTCATGGGATATGCCCTGCCGCTCCAGTAATAGCCTGTGGTACCTTTGATCCACTGCAAGCGCCCTGCCAGGCCCAGTTCGTCAATCAGTCCCATCAGTTCAGTATCGCTTGAAAAAAAGTGATGGTAATATTTCTCGATATAATAATCAGCATTGTGACCATTGACGTGACCATCGGTATGTTCATCAATGTGGTAACTCAGTGCCATTCCACCAATTACATCGTTCTTTTCTACTATGATTACATGATGTTCATCCGAAAGCCGGTAAGCCGCTGCAAGTCCAGCCAGGCCGCCGCCAATTATTATTATCTTGCTCATGTTTACACATCCAGCCCTTATTAATTACCTTATTGATTATTATCTGTAGAAAAGCACAACTCCGTATTCACTCTGCGGCCTGTCCATCTGCCTGTACATAATGAACCTGTAATTGATGTCACCAGGTTTAAACCAATGCCATGCCATCTTTGCACTGTCCAGCCGCTGGTAGTCATCATCTACTACCATCTCCACATAATCAGCATCCTCGTCATGAGCTATCACGATAGGTGCATCCAGTACCGGATCATTTTCCAGGTTCACACTCCACTTTATATTTTTATAATGGCGTATCTGCCACAATAACTGCGTATCCATCTCATTATCCGTGACCTGTATCTCAGTGTAAAAGCCTTTATGCTTATCGGCAGTTTCATGAAGAGTGACCATAAATTGCTGAAATTTCTGGGGCGGCTGGCTGGCCTGTATCAATGGTTCGGCAGGGTCTGAATAGTTCTTGTAGTTCAGGTTATAGCTTGTGTAGACGAAAAATGACAAACTTAATACCAGTATGACCACAAAGGCAGCCTCAGCCCATTTTGGCCGCTGTTTCAGGGAAGGTACGACCTCGCCCAGGTATGCGCCTGCGATTAGTACTGCCGGAAGAAGTGGATGCAGGATCAACCAGGGTACCTTCTCACCTATATATGCATAAGCTGCAAGGCTGGCACCCAGCCAGTAGACCACAAAGACCATCACTGGATTTTCCCTGTTTTTGATGAATTGTATAATATAGTCTATACTTCCTACAAAGGCAAACAAGGCTACCGGTAGTTCATACAGGAAAAGTAGTGGAATATAGTAATACGGCGGCCCTCCGATGCGTTCTATCTCATGCATCTCATACCAGTGGGAAAAGGCACTGAAAATAGCACCTTTTACGGCTTCAAAGTCCTTGAAGAAGTAAGAATAGAATGTCACGTAAATAGCAAGGAACACCACTATGAACAGACCCGTATCCATCAATACCCTGAACATGTGTTTCTCAATTGATGCGATGATGCCAGGTTGCTGGTGTCGGGCGCAATATCCCAGCCATATCCTGTACAACACGTACATTCCGACAGGAAATCCCAGCAGTGCAATGGTAACGTAGGCATTCTCTTTGGCAGTGACCGAAAATGCCAGTGCGGCAGAACCCAGAGCTACATATATGAGCCTGTTGGGATGATTTCGTTGTTCAAGGTATTTTACCGCACACACTACGGCTGCCAGCGTGAAGAATGTGATGAATATGTCGTTACGGAAGAAACGGGAGTAGTACAGGAAAGAGGGTGAGAATGCAAAGAACGCTGCCGTGATAAGCCAGCCCTGGCGACCGAGGTAATGCCTGAAAGGATATACCAGCAGCACCATACCAACGCCGGCCAGTGCAGGGACCACACGTGTCGCAAAGTCGGTATCCCCTATGATATTGAATATACTTGCTGTAAGGAAATACAAAAACGGACCGTGAAATACCGGGTCGTATTTATAATTGCCGTTTGTGAACAATGTGTAAGTAAAGGAACCTACAGCAGCCTCATCATGGTGGAAAGGGCGAACATCAAGCTGGTAAAGGCGCAAGGCTGTGGCTGCTATTACTATAATAGTAAAGATGACAAAGTCCGGCTCCTTAAAAAATTGTCTTTTGTTTGTTGTTTTAGCCCCTGTCATATTGTCCATGACTTCTATTGGATTATATTTAAGCATATTCAATAAATGATTGTATCTATTTCAAAAAGTATGGCAAAATGCAAAATTAAAGATGATGCTACAGAATTGTTAAATGATTTCGAAAGTAAACGATCAAATAGCTCTCCAATCCTACTGTTCACATCAGATGACTGGGATCCCTTTGAATTGGGAACTCCTGAATGTTTACGGGAGTTTGGAGCAGCCACCCTATTGTGGTATTGGAAGAAAACCACTTCCTATTTTGGTGCAGATTCAGGTGGCTGTATTAACACATCATATATAGAAAGGATTAATCTTACTATCCGAAACTCTCTTGCAAGATTTATTCACAAATGAATGAATTTTAGTAAAAGTGCACTGATGCATTCAAGAGCAGTAGACTTCTTCCAAGCATGGTATAATTTTGTTAAGCCGCATAAATCACTACGATTAATGGTCAATTGTGGGAACAAAAGATGGTTGCAAAGGACACCAGCTATGGCTTAAGAAACTTACAGATTATATGTAGACATTGAAAGAATTATTAACATTTAGAGTGCCTGTTCAGTAAATCGGGGACTCGACCCAACCTTGTTTATCCTGTCTGAAATATCCATTTTCTTAAACACCGCTACATTTGCCATTAATATTGTATCATCAGGGTTTCCCCCGTCAATATTCATTGGTCTTTTCACATATACAGATGGCTGGGTCCCAAAAATTTGGGACAATTCTTCAACTGTGAACAGTTCTTCAGGCGGGTGTGAGTGTCCTAAATGGGATTCGGTTATCCTGCGCTGTTTTGCAATCTCTGTTGGGGATGCCCCTTTGCAGTAATTTGGGAATCCCACCACGATAATCCCTTCCGGTTCCAGGTTCTTCCTGATGAATTGATTGAACTCACTGGAAAATATTTCCTTGTTCCTACTGGCTGAACTGTTATTACAGAGTGCGATCTCATGGGCCGCACTTACTATAAGTATGCAGTCGGC
Source organism: Methanosarcinales archaeon (assembly GCA_030666885.1). Taxonomy (GTDB): domain Archaea; phylum Halobacteriota; class Methanosarcinia; order Methanosarcinales; family Methanocomedenaceae; genus Methanocomedens_A. The sequence continues at coordinate 5,690 of DAOUWY010000040.1, read as the reverse complement.
AGGAAAAGGCATCCTGACGCCCAGTGCCTCTTTCAATGACATTTGCATGGGAATGTATTTCACATGCAATAGCCGGGGGACATCATGGATGGTTGTGGAAGGTTCAATATTTACGACAGATGCCATTATTCCCAGGCTGTCAATGATCCTGGCCCCCATACCCGGACCGCCGCCTATATCGATTACGCAATCCTTGTTTGACATTTGCGTGGACAGGATCTCTTTGACCAGTTCGTGCATAACACCTATCCTTGTGGCGAAAGTATTGGTGTAGTCCACACCATTGAATTTTGTAATGTTATTCATGGATAGTCCTGAATAAATTGTCTTTAGTCCTGATATAATTCTTGGTACATGAAAGTTAGTAATGTATACTTACCTGAACAGGATTTTTATTCCCCTTAAACCCAAAAAATCAGCATCAATGGATTCTTCCATGAATTATTTTTTGGGAGGTAATGACTGTAACATAACTAAGGTAATTTCGTTATCATTAAAGCATGTAGGAGGGAATTGCTGATCCATTCAGGATTTTTAAAAGTTGATTGTCAGACATTGACCGTCTAAACTTACAGAAATAACCAAATATTTGGTAACAACTCAGAAAAAACGATAGCGAATAGCTGTATAATAGGGTGACGGTGTCAGAAATTAGTGACTGATGATGGGAAAGATATGTTTAAATATATTTAATTCTAAACTATTTGATAAATTAGGGGTTTAAGTTCAATTGGAAGGGTAAAATTGACAAAATGTTAATTGGCAATACAGCAAGATTGTCGGAAAAGTACCTGAAAAGTGCCTAAATTGAAACTTCCAGAAATATTGTTCAAGCTAAATCACCATGCTGCGCCCGGTCAAGTTTGGACAGCAAAGCTAAAATATTCGAAAATCAGGCTTTTCCGACAATCTCACAGCATAAACATTCAGACAATCAAATATTTTTAACCAGAACTATACTGGAGAAACACATGAGTCTAGTTGCGCAATTGATTGTAAACGGGATTATTGCAGGGAGCACTTATGCATTGGTGGCCATTGGTCTTACTATGGTCTTTGGCATACTGCATTTTATTAACTTCTCACATGGTGAACTTGTGATGCTCGGTGCCTATTTTACTTTAGCCCTGATATCTATAGAATTATCCCTTCCCATTTCCATTTCCATCGCCATACTTCTGGTCGTACTTGTAGGCTTGATAACGGATATTATGGTCTTCAAACCACTTCGAAATCAGAAGGCAGACAGCCTGAGTCTGTTAATAGCTTCTATTGGTGTTTCAATAGTACTGCAGAGTCTGGCACAGCTCTGCTGGGGGCGTGATATAAAAGTATTGGACCTGCCGCCGGCAACACCCATAGAATTCTTTGGCGCGAGTATTACACTTGTTCAGATAGTGATGATATTCACAGTTGCAGCAACAATGTTCCTCCTCTTTGCCTATCTTAATTTTACCCGTATCGGAACAGCACTTCGTGCTACCTCTGACAATGAGGAAATGGCAAGGGTGGTGGGAATAGACAATGACCGGGTTATAATGGTGCTGTGGATAATCAGCTCAGCATTTGCTGCAATTGGAGGCATACTTATCGGAATCAATACCAACCTACAGATAGGTATGGGCCTGTTAATTCTGATTAAAGCACTTGCCGCCATAATAATTGGTTCAGTAGGTAATATCCGCGGTGCACTCATTGGCGGTATGGTAATAGGACTGAGCGAAAACTTTGCACTCATTGCTCTCCCTTCCCAATATAAGGATGCTGTGGCATTTACCATCATGATACTGGTGCTTTTGCTTAAACCTGAAGGCATATTTGGCTATAAGGAGAGGGTAGGATGATCGAATCATATTGCCTGCATATCATTATACTAATTATAATATATTCAATCCTGGCAGTCAGTTTCAATATCCAGCTTGGCTATGGTAAGTTATTCAATCTAGCTCATGTTGCCATGTTCGGTATTGGTGCATATACGTCCGCGCTACTGACAGTGGACATGGGTATGCCATATATCATTGGTCTCATCTGTGGCGGTTTAGCTGCGGTAATATTCATACTGCTTATCGGTATCCCTGCATTACAACTCAGAGGTGATTATTTTGCTATTGCCACACTTGGTTTTGCCGAGATTATAAGACTTGTTTCCCATAATGAGCGCTGGCTCACTCATGGACAGTTTGGTATTAGCAATATAGTCAGACCGGAAATATTCTGGATCAGTTTTAGTAGCTATGAATCTTTTACAGTCTTTGCCTTGATATTTCTTCTCTTTACTTATTTGATCATGGAACGGCTGATCAAATCACCATTTGGCCGGGTGCTTAAGGGCATCCGTGAAAATGAGACCGCAGCAATGAATTTAGGGAAAAATACATTTAAATTCAAACTCCAGACTATGATGATCTGCTCCTTCTTTGCAGGTTTGGCAGGTAGTCTGTACGCCCACTATATCCAGTATATAAGTCCAAAGGATTTTGGCATAACACCACTCATTAGTGTACTGGTAATGGTGGTTCTGGGTGGTATGGGCAATAATAAAGGTTCCATCCTTGGAGCTGCTATCTTGATACTGATACCCGAACTTTTACGATTTTCGGGTATGTCTTCAGACATTTATGGTCCTGTCCGGCAGCTTATAATCGGGCTATTGCTTATTGTTCTTATTATAATTAGACCCCAGGGACTACTAGGAGAAAAGAGATTCATACATGAATCTGAGGCTGAACATAATGCTTAGCGTCTTAAATGTGACAAAGAGATTCGGTGGACTTACAGCATTGGACAATTGCACTATTAATGTTGAGAAAAAAGAGATATGTGGTCTTATCGGCCCTAATGGTTCAGGTAAAAGTACGCTGTTTAATGTGATCACAGGTTATTATCCTTCAGACAATGGCGAAATAATTTATAATGAAACACATATCGAAAGTATGGCGCCCTATGATATAATCAATATGGGAATAAGTCGAACTTTCCAATTGCCGAATCTTTTTAAAAAAATGACCTTAATGGAGAATATGCTAATCGCTTCTAAAGCCCAGAAAGGTGAAGATATCTGGAGAGCCTGGTTTGGATCAGGCGTCAAACAGCAAGATTATGACAATTATAATAAAGCAATGGATCTGCTGGAGTTTTTTAATCTTGTTCAGTTGAGAAATGAATATGCAAACAGCATAAGTTTCGGTCAGCAAAAACTCCTCGAACTTGCCAGGGCGCTCATGACAGATCCTGAGATTCTATTACTTGATGAACCCACAGGAGGTATAAATCCTGTCGTTGTCAATAAGATTATTAAATCAATTAAGGAAATGAGAGATAGAAGCATTACGTTTTTGATCATTGAACACAATATGAGTGTTGTTAGTAGGTTATGTGATCGGGTGTATGTACTTGATCATGGTAAAAATATTGCCATGGGTACTCCTGATGAAGTAAAAACAAATGAACAGGTAATTGAAGCCTATCTGGGCGTGTAGTATGCTACTGGAATTGAGGGGAGTGATTTCAGGTTATGGAAATCTGGATATCCTCCATGGTGTGGATATGGAAGTGGACAATGGCGAAATTGTATGTATAATAGGACCCAACGGTGCAGGTAAGAGTACGGTACTTAAGACAATTTTTGGTCTGCTCAAGCCCAAGGGTGGTACTATTTTTTTTGCAGGTGAACAGATAAAAGGAATTGATCCTCACCGTTTAATCAGGAAGGGAATTTCCTTTGTTCCGCAGGATAAAAATGTATTCCTATCTCTCACTGTTGAAGAAAACCTTGCAATGGGAGCATATACCAGACCTAATATGGTGGAAAAGGGTAAAGAACTGGTTTTTTCCCGGTTCCCATCCCTATACGACAGAAGAGATATTCGGGCATGTTACTTAAGTGGTGGCGAACGCAAGCTACTGGCAATAGGAATAGCACTCATGCTTGAACCTTCATTGTTATTACTGGATGAACCATCAATGGGTCTTTCACCTAAATATAAAAAAGCTTTATTTGATAAAATCACCGAAATTAACCAGGGCGGCATACCAATTCTGATTGTTGAACAAAATGCCTACAAAGCATTAAAAATATCCCACAGGGGGTATGTTCTGGATATGGGAAAAAACAAATTCCAGGGAGAAAGTGGGGAATTGCTGGTAAATTCACAAATCAAGAAGCTTTACCTTGGTGGTTGACGTCATTTCAACAATTCAAAATCATTTAAAAAATAAGGTTAATTTGTCTTTTATCTCGAAAATGGAGTGAAAAATTGATAATTGACACTAATTGTTAGATGGATACTATAATAATATATATAACCTGAAAAAATTAATATCAAAATACTGGCATCATCAGATAATTTTAAATAGTAAACATTACAAATGAATTTAATGTATAATGGTTTTGTATAATGGTTTTGTAGAGATTTTCATAATACATGCAGATGATTATTTGGTGAATTTAAGGGAAAAGGGGATTGTTATGACAATAAAGAATGTTTTTTTAATTTCGATTATCATTTCCATAATGATACTGTTTATCGTACTATCCGGATGTGTGGAAAAGCCTGAAAAAGAAGAAACCGTAAATATTGGGGGCATACTTCCATTAACAGGCGATTTAGGAGTGTACGGTCAAAATGTTAAAAATGGTGCAGAACTGGCAGTTGATGAGATAAATGCAGCAGGTGGTATAAACGAGAAGCAGATTATATTCACATGCGATGATAACAGAGGTGAAGCTTCTGATACGGTAAGTGCCTTCCATAAACTTGCGGACATGGATGAAGTCCCTGTAATACTGGGCGCTGTAGTAAGTACTAATACCCTGGCAATAGCACCGTTGGCCCAGGAAAAAGAGGTTGTGTTAATCTCCATATCTACATCGCCCAAACTTTCTCAGTGGCAGGACGGCTATTTCTTCAGGGTCCTTGTATCTGATAGCTTTCAGGGAGATGTCATGGCACAGCTTGCCAGAGATTTGGGCTATACCGAAATGGGTGTCATGTATATTAATAATGAATATGGTGTTGGATTAAAGGATGTTTTTGTGGATGAATTCGAAGCCCTGGGAGGCACAGTATTAATTCAGGTACCCCACGACGAAAGCAGGACAGATTTCAGATCAGAACTTACTAATCTGAAAGCAGAACATCCCCCTGCAGTGATGTTAGTGAGTTATGTGAAGGAAGCGTCCATAATATTCAAACAGTCAACGGAACTTGGACTTGAAACACAGTGGTTGTGTTCGGAAACCCACAAATCCGATAAGTTTATTGAACTGGTGGGAGGTGCTGCCGAAGGCATATTGATCACTTATCCTGCCACTGATCCGAAATATAGTAACTTTAAGGCATATTATAATACGAAATATCATAAAGATCCAGGTATCTATGCCGCAGAAGGTTATGATATGATAAAAACTATTGCGATGGCAATGGAACAGGCGGGCAGTACAACCAACGCCACTGCCATCAAGTCGGCCATGAGGCAGATTGATTATAGTGGACCATCAGGACATAAGGCATTTGATGAGTTCGGAGATGTTCCTGGAGTATATGATGTCTGGACCATTACTAACGGCACTTTTGAACTATATGATGTCAGTTTTTCTTAAAAATACTACAATAAAACGTACATGAAATTCTTCGAATAACATGCACAAAAAGATGAAAGAACCCAAGGGTACTTTCATGCTAAAT
>DAOUWY010000175.1 GCA_030666885.1 Methanosarcinales archaeon | reverse complement strand
TGTAAATCCTGTCAAAAAATTAAAAAGTCAAGCGGTGACTGGTACTTGATTATGCATAATGTTGACAATACAAATTTATATTTTATCTGGAAATAACATTTTCATGGTCATAGTTGGTCATCGAGTGTCATGAATATTTATACCACATAACTGGATTTTGGAACTGTGCCTGCTATAAATACCATATATCGAATTCGTTTCACCATTATGTAGTCTGGTCCTCATCTAATAATCTTTGAATTGTCCCGGTGGCTGTAATAGGCACAAGTGCGCCGCCGGGCAAGACCATGGGGCATGCCGGTGCCATCATCAGCGGGGGCGGCGGGACTGCGAGGGAGAAGATCGAGGCGCTGGAGGGTGCAGGGGGGTGGCTGGGAAGATGAAGAGGATGATCTGAGCAAATCTGTGTTTCAGGATTTAATTGTTTTGAGATTCTCTTCACAAAAGTTGATTATCCTCGGGTCTTTAATCTCTTTTCCAATCACCAGCGCCTGTTCATAGTACTCTATTGCCTTTTCCACCTGCCCCAAAACACTGTATTCCACCCCGAGGTTTCCTAGGTGATTTCCTTCTCCCCGCCTGTCGCCTATTTCCAGTGCGATCACCAGCGCCTGTTCATAGTACTCTATTGCCTTTTCCACCTGCCCCAGAACACTGTATTCCACCCCGAGGTTTCCGAGGTCTGTTCCTTCACCCTGCTTAGCGCCGATTTCTCTTGCTATCACCAGCGCCTTTTGGTAGTACTCTATTGCCTTTTCGACCTGCCCCAGATTACTGTATGCAATCCCGAGGTTTCCGAGGTCTGTTCCTTCATTGCGTCTATCCCCGATTTCTCTTGTTATGACCAGCGCCTTTTGGTAGTACTCGATCGCCTTTTCCACCTGCCCCAGATCACTGTATGCCAGCCCGAGGTTTCCAAGCCATATTCCTTCATTGCGCCTATCGCTTATTTCTTTTGATATCACCAGCGCCTGTTCATGGTACTCTATTGCCTTTTCTACCTGCCCCAGATCACTGTATGCATTCCCGAGGCTTCCGAGCCAATTACCTTCATTGCGTCTATCGCCTATTTCTCTTGCTATGACCAGCGCCTTTTGGTAGTACTCGATTGCTTTTTCCACCTGCCCCAGATCACTGTATGCATTCCCGAGGTTTCCGAGGTCTGTTCCTTCACCCTGCTTATCGCCTATTTCTCTTGCAATTACCAGCGCCTGTTCATGGTACTTGATTGCCTTTTCTACCTGCCCCAGACCACTGTATGCAATCCCGAGGTTTCCGAGCACAGCACCATGATTTTGCAGATCGTCTAAAAGAGATGTATCGCTAAAATGGTCTTCCGGTAATAAATCAAGGCATAAATCAATAAGTGTTCTATAGTTCCCCCACCTGTCCATGTCTTCATGTATATTATTGTCCATTATTATATTAAAAGCTTTATTATAATCTTCTATCCTGCAGGCATGATAATGTGCTTCTATTAATGGCTGGATATCTTCTTTACCAGCGCGCTCTTCTGGCAGGGGGAGGGAAAGGAAGTATTGCATGGCAATTTCATGTACCTCTATCTTATTTTCCAGATCATCATATGAAAATTCCCGTATCAGGGGATGAAGCCAAAAGTTCTCATCACGGTCGGTCTCCAGGAGGGACTTGTCTATAAGGTTCTCAATGGCATCATCGGATGTGGTAGCAGTGAACATGTTCTCAATTGCTTCTATGGGTTCGGACTGCCTGAAGACCGACATTCGCTCAAGCAGTTCCTTTTCATCCCCTGCCAGTTTGTCAAATAATTTCCGTGCTATCTTGATGGTGCTTTCTTTGTGTCTCTTGAATTTACTGAGATCTTTCAGGGTAACTTTCACACCGATTTTTTTAACCAGTCCTATCAATAATTTTAAAGCCAGGGGATGTCCGTCAACGCCATTGGCCAGAGCTTCCAGTTGTGATTGTTCTACTTCATCAAGTCCATTCTTTACAAGGTAATCAACTGCAAAATCGGTCTTCAGTCCTTTAAGTTCCTTTTTTTCATCCTCCAGTACATCAAAAAGGCTTCCCCCGTCTGCCAGTACAGGCAATGTTCGACTTGTAATGATGACCTTTGCCTGGTGAGGGCTGTCCCGCAATGAGGTGAATAATGAATCTATCCCTGGATCGTGGAATTTCATGTCTTTATTCAGGGCCGTTTCGAGATTATCAAAAACTAGCCAGATGGGATCACGTTTCCCCAGTTCGTCTGTCAATCTGTTGATATCATCAAGTTCTGCTTCCCTTCCCTCCTTCCTGAACTGTATAAGACCTGGAGAGTTCATGTATCCTGCCAGTTTTTCAAGCACATCTCCCAACGTTGCACCGCTTCTCTTACCGAAATCAAACCAGAATGCCAGGGGGACATTTGCGGGCCTGGTTTCAACAAGTGCCCGTGCCAGTGTGGTCTTTCCGATACCGCCCATCCCACTGATGAACAGGATGCGGTGTTCATGGAGATAGATCAGGGCCTGGTTTATTTCATATACTCTGTTCTCGGTCACAAATTCCCTAAGCCGGGGCGGGTAATCCGGAAGGGTTGAAAGGGAATAACTGTTCAAAATCTTTAAATTAACTGAAGCCTGCCGTTTTTCATCCAGATATTGCATGAGTTTAACTAATGCTTCTCCCGATGGCTGTTGGATTTGGAATAAATTAATATACTCTCCTATTGCCAGCTGGCCCGTATTATCTCCAATAGTAACATCACGACCTGCTGTTATACCAGCGCCGCCCTTTATGTCTTGCTTATTTGAAGATTTATCATCCATTTCAACCTTTCCCTGATTTGATATTTATCTGGATATATAGAAAATTATAAACGTATTTCGATATCGACACAGGCAATTTTCTCAGTTCAAATCAAATTTTTTGACAGGATTTACAGGATATACAGGATTGGATCGTATCTTTTCAATCCTGTTTATCCTGCCTGATATTTCCATTTTCCTGAATCTTAAATTACCGCATTTTTCACATATGTATGAACATTCCCATTAGCCCCGGACAGCCTGTTTCATGTTTGTTGAAGAACCAGGATGCGTTTCTCAATATCATGTAGATATTTGTCTGAAAAACTGGGATCATTCCTGCCAAAGAATGCAGCTTTTTTCCATTCTTCTATCGCTTTTAATCGACATTCATCCATGTTAGACCCGCGTTCCCCCATTTTATTATGGTAAACTGCTGCCAGGTCGTGATGAGCACTTGCATATTCAGGTATTATTCTTATTGCCTCAAGATGTTTATCGATCGCCAGATCGTAGTTTCCTGTAAGATAATAATAATTTCCAAGGCCATTGAGAGCATTCGCAACATTTCTATTATTTTTAGGATCCAGAGTGAGTGCAATTTCAAATTTTTCTTTTACTTTATCCAGGTATTGCTGTTCATTATTGGCCAGATACATATTTTTATATACATAACCCATAAGGGCAAAAGATTCTGCAATAGATTGATATTGGAAATACGATTCAGCTTTCTCAGAATCATTTATAACCTCTTCATAACGTCTATATGACAAGTGCCCCAGGGATCTTGTGGCATAAATTGTAATGAGCAAATTCCTTGCCTCGATATTATTTGGATAATCCTCAACTGCTTTTATGAGATATTGTTCTGCAGTATCGAAGTCCCTCTCATAATATGCAGAACGTCCCAAAGTATAATAAGCATCTGTGGATAATTTCATATCAGCAGATTCGGCTTCTTTTATTTTTGCTATATGCTCGTTCAATTTTTCACGTGCTTTTTCAGGAATTTCTTCTATTTTCCCTTCTTTTTGAGATGAAGTATAATCATTGTAGATCATGTTAATTTGATATATATGCTCACCGATCGCAACTTGTCCGGATACATCACGAATTGAAACATCGCCACCAGCAGTAATGCCAGGGCCACCGGCCACTTTATTATCAGACTCATTTTCATCAGGCATTACTGATCCTCCATTCTTATTATTTGTGAACTCAATGCTGACACTATTAAAAGTGGCAGAAATAGGAGTCTTGCCCCCATCCTGAAATCTCTATTCACCTGTATGGAGGGAATTGAAGGTTTGGAATATATCATTGAAATAACCTCATTGTCAAAGGAGAAAAGGAAGACCTATGCCCACCAATTTAGCGATTTTTTTTGCTGGTTCGTAAAGCTCTGAAATGTTATTTATTGCTTTACCAGCCCTTTTAACAGTATCGATTGCACTTTCAAATTTTTCTTTAATTTCAGACAGTGCAGGCTTCTCCTTCTCAGCTTCAATAATTGCCGCACTGATTTCCCCGTTCACAACGTTTTGATAATTTGAGGATAGGCCGAGTTTGTTAATTCCTTTCTGGAAGTCATTGAGATTTTTCCTCAGCTCTTCCAGATCAGTTTGCCCAATTTGGACAAACGTAATATTTTTTCCTGATACAAGCTGACCGCTCACATTACTTATAGAAACATTGCCACCTGAAATTATACCTGAACCGCCAGTAACATTCTTGCTATACTCATGTTCTTCTGTCATATTAACCTCCCACTTAAATCTTTCATAGATAGTTTAATTCTATTTGTATTTATTTTTTTCGACTATATCACTTAAAGGGTTCTCCGCTGTTTTATATGGTTAATATAATATTAACTTTGTTAAAAATTATATCCCATTAATATAACAGTCATCAGAGAAAGGAATTTTAAATATGGTCTCTACCAGAAAACATACATAAAATTCTTCGAATAACATGCACAAAAAGATGAAAGAACCCAAGGGTACTTTCATGCT
>DAOUWY010000086.1 GCA_030666885.1 Methanosarcinales archaeon | reverse complement strand
TCCAACCACAAGTCCAACCACAAATCCAACCGACTTACACTAAACAATATATCAACCAACCACCACAAAACATAGGGGGGACTCGTAATCTTCAGATTGCTGAAGAAGAATACATCAGACTGAAAAACGAGTCCCTCACTATAAAACAACGTCTTGAACTTTTCCTGAATTTTGAATACACAGGTCAGTGGTTCACATCCCTTGAAGTGAAAAGAAATTACGACAGGGTTTACGGTAATATCAACCTGAGTACTGTTTCCACATACCTTTCCCGCATGTACAGGGAGAACAAACTTGAGCGAATGGGGAACCGTAACCAGCGAAAATATCACATCAGGGAAGATCCTGGACCACAGGAATATTCTTACGGGACTGTGCCATCATTCGGGATTCGCACATAACAGATTTGAAGTATTTCTCCTGTAGTATTTTATTCCCGTAGTATTTTATCTTACTCTTTCAATCAAGTTCACAGCCCTGGCCATTTTCCAGGAACCACATATACTGGTCAAGCATGGATCTGTGTATACGCCGTGTGTAGCGTGCCATGACGATAGATACGAACAGTGTATTGTCACCGACCTTTATTTCAATATCACTGGTTTTGACCGGGGCCAGATCTACCGGGACCAGTACGGGACCGCTGCATGATGTGCAGACCCGAAAGTCACGGTCCTCGTTGTTAATGAAGTCTTTCACCTCATTATCAACAATAAAATTCTTTGCCACTGCCTCACGATACGACGACAAGATAAACACCTGTTGCTTTAGAGCAGGGACATACCTTCAAGCTGTTCCCTTACGATCTCGACTCCCCTATTGCAATCACTGGGCGATTTGCCTCCGGTAACAACCAGTTTTCCTGAACTGAATATCAACACCACGATCTTCGGGGAAGCGATCCTGTAGACAAGTCCAGGGAATTGCTCTGGTTCATATTCAATGTTTTCAAAACCAAACCCGATTGCAATTGCATTAAGGTTCAACTTTGCGCCCAGGTCTGCCGATGCAACGATATTCTGAATGGTGATATCCGGGTTTTTCTCGACATTGATACCAAGAGACTCGATCTTATCCCCCAGGTTCTTTATGACAGTTTTCACATCTTCAACGTTCTTTGCACCTGTACAGACTACTTTCCCTGAAGTAAAAATTAAAAAGGCTGCTTTGGGATTGGTTACCCTGTAGACCATACCAGGAAATTTTGCTTTATTGTATTCTGCGCCTTCAAGTGCCGATTCTATTTTAACAAGATCAAAACTATCTGCTAGTTTAGTCGATGCAACTACGTTTTGTATATTTATTTCTGATTCTGACATTTTTCATCCCGATATGTTGTATCAATTAATAAAATGTGTTTGGATTATGAAGAATAAGTTATTTACTGCGGCATAAACGATAAAACCTGCGGAAATCATCCCATATCCTTCAAAAAAAGAAGCAAAGAAACCCAGCTCATCCATACTACGCAAAATCACAACCCGGTGCCTGAACAACCCCCCCATCCACCCGGGAAAATACAGATGCCATAAAAACAATAATTTAATCATACCGATATGGTCTTCCTGCGTAAACCTTTTCATCATAAAGACCATTAAAACTCACCATAAACAATACAGGGAATACTATGCAAGAGGATGAATACCAGCTTGATTATTTCTTAGAGAACGGCTTTGAGAGAAAAACCTGCTCAAAATGCGGCAGTGCATACTGGACACGGGACCCGGACAGAATAACATGCGGGGACGCACCGTGCGACCCGTACTCATTCATAGGCCATCCGGTCTTTACAAAGCAGTACGACCTCTCGCAGATGAGGGAAAAGTTCCTCTCCTTCTTTGAGGAGCGCAACCATACAAGGGTGGACCGATACCCTGTTATTGCCAGGTGGCGGGATGATATCTACCTCACCATTGCAAGCATTGCTGATTTCCAGCCATTCGTCACCTCCGGAATGGTGCCCCCGCCGGCAAACCCCCTGACCATCAGTCAGCCGTGCATCCGCTTACCCGACCTTGATTCAGTAGGACGCAGCGGCCGCCATCTCACAAACTTTGAGATGATGGCGCATCATGCTTTTAATAATCCGGAAAAAGAGGTTTACTGGAAGAACGAGACAGTAGAATATTGCGATGCCCTGCTAAATGACCTGGGCGCTGACCCTAATGCTGTGACCTATAAGGAAGAACCCTGGGCAGGCGGCGGTAATGCCGGACCCTGCGTGGAAGTGCTGGTGAGCGGGCTTGAGGTAGCCACACTGGTGTTCATGGACCTGCAGCAGAAAAAGGGCGGGGATATCATGATCAAGGGCGACCCGTATGTGAAGATGGACAACTACATTGTGGATACGGGTTACGGTCTTGAGAGATTCGTATGGGCCAGCAAGGGTTCGCCCACCATCTATGATGCTGTGTTTCCGGAGGTAGTTAGTGAACTAATGGACCTTGCAGGTGTGGAGCACAGGATTACCGACCCCGAATATACCAATATCCTGGCCCAAAATGCACAGCTTGCCGGGTTGATGGATATCACAGGGCAGGCCAACCTCATGGAACTGCGCAGGAAAGTGGCGGCCGGGATCGGCATTCCGGTTGAGGAACTACAGGCTATAATGGAACCAGTGGAAAGGGTATACGCCATCGCGGACCACAGCAGGTGCCTGGCATTTATGTTCGGGGACGGTATCATCCCATCCAATGTAAAGGCAGGATACCTGGCACGGCTGGTACTGCGCCGGACCCTTCGGCTTATGGCTGAGGCAGGCATGAATGTACCATTATCTGACATAGTCAACATGCAGATAGACAAACTGCCCGAATATCCCGAGTTCAGTGAACGTATCGAAACAATTGTAGAGATACTTGACAGGGAGGAAGACAAGTATGCTGATACCCTGGAACGTGGGCGGCGCCTGGTTGCAAAGAGCGCACGACATTATATGGATAAGGGTGAGGAATTCCCATTGGATGAGATCATCCAGATGTACGACACCCACGGGATATCTCCTGAGATCACAGCAGATGTGGCTGAGGAGATCGGCCTGAGGATAGACCTGCCCGACACATTCTACTCACTTGTGGCTGAAAGCCACAGTAAAGCAGAGGATAAGGAAGAGGTTGAACAAATTATTCCCGGTATAGAGAACCTGCCAGACACTGAAAGGGCGTATTATTACCAGCCCGATGAGCTTGAATTCCAGGCAAAGGTCGTGGCAGTTATTGATGGAAATATCATACTTGACAGGACCCAGTTCTATCCCGAGGGCGGTGGGCAGCCTCATGACCATGGTGTTATCACCAAAGGGAATTCCACCTACCAGGTGGTTGATGTCCGGATAGAGGAGAGCGTGATATTTCATACAGTTTTCGAGGACGTGATCGACCTGGGACCGGGAGACATAGTGAACGGGGCTGTGGATAGAGAAAGACGGATGGCACATATGCGCCACCATACTGCCACCCATGTTGTGAACGATGCCGCAAAGAAGGTGCTGGGTAACCATATATGGCAGGCTGGTGCCCAGAAGAGCGCTGAGCGGGCACGCCTGGACCTGTCCCATTTCAAACGCATCAGCAATGAAGAACTTAAAGAGATCGAACTTATAGCCAATGAGACGGTGATGGCCAATATCCCTGTGGAGATATCCTGGATGGACAGGACTAAAGCTGAGCAGAAGTTCGGGTTCGTGCTGTACCAGGGCGGCGTGCCGCCTGGCAAGCAGATACGGGTGCTCAAGGTTGGGGATGACATAGAGGCGTGCGGCGGCACCCATGTTAACAATACCGGGCTTATAGGTCCCATTAAGATACTGAAGACCGAGCGGATACAGGACGGTGTGGAGCGGCTGGAGTATGCGGCAGGCGAGGCGGCAGTTAAGCGCTGGCAGGAACTGGACGACCTGCTGCGCCTGAGCGCCGATGAGTTGAAGGTGGCACCTGAGCACCTGCCTGAGACCACTGGCAGGTTCTTCAATGAATGGAAGGAGTTCAAGAAGGAAAATGCCAGGCTTAAGGAAGAACTGGCCTTGGCAAGAGTTGGTTCGTTGATGTCGGATGCGGTGAACATAGCCGGATTCAGGGTTATAGCCCGTACCCTGCCAGGTGCCGATATCGAAGAGCTTGTAAAAGCGGCGGTCGAGTTCACTAAAGAATCCGATGTGGTGGCGCTGCTGGCCAGCGACCAGGGCGGGGTGAAGATTGTGGCAGCGGCCGGGGATGAGGCACTGGAAAATGGTGCAAACTCAGGCGACCTTGTCAGGGAAATGTCAAAGGTCGTGGGCGGCGGTGGCGGCGGCAGGCCAGGGCTGGCACAGGGCGGGGGTCCTGATGCTGGGAAGATCGATGAGGCCCTGGAGCGCGGGATGGAAGTGTTAAGGGAAAGCCTGGCGAAATAAGGCCAGTATTACTGCACGAAATCCAATAATTGTACCTGGATGCAATATGCATATGGTATAATGCTGCTCTAAACCCCCCGGTCAGCCCCTATCATAAGGCTCCGGGATTATGCACTTTCTATAGTCGATAAAGGTATATAGGATTAGTATGCACTTCTGTTAAGTTGGAGTGATTTTAATGGAATTAAGAGATAAAATTCTTGATGTGATCGGAGGAGTAAATATATCGGCGTTTGCAACTGTTCAAAGCGAGCCGCATCCTGTTCCCAGGGTTAGGTATTTAGCTACAGTTGGTTTTCCGGACATGTCGATGAAGATGGCCACACATAAAAGCTCTATAAAGGTGTCACATAGTAAAGATAATCCGAAAGGCTGTATTACAACCTGGAATGGAAAAGACCTTGAAGATGTTGATAAGCCTTATGTTGTAATGGATGCCAACATTGAGATACTTGATGATGAAATATCAAAAAATGAATTCTGGAATCCAATGCTCGGGAATTTCTTTTCAGGCCCGGATGATCCGGAATATGTTGTTATTAATCTGAAACCATATAGTATCGAGTATTATTCCGAAGGAAAAATGGAAAAGTTGACATCGATTTAATTATCAGTGAATACTATTCCGGGGACAGGGTATCTCTGTGGAAGGCAGCAGGTAAGGGAGGTGTTTTTCAGGCTCTTTGATAAGGGGATCAGTTTCACTGATGCAACCACCATGGCAATAATGCAGCAGGAGAATACAGGGAAAATCATCACTTTCAACTCGCATTTTAAGGGGTTGTTCTAAGTGCTGGATATGTGAACCCTCTATTTTAGCATGAAAGTACCCTTGGGTTCTTTCATGCTAAATAACAAAGTCTCTGATTGTCAGGATAAAAGATATTAATGCTTAGTTCAACCATTAGTATCAACCATGGATCCGGAAATAATCTTTGACGATATAGGAAGTTATCCACTTCCTGAGGGTATCTCCAGGGACTGGATAGAACAGGCGGTCACATCCAGGGCCGAGGATGAGCGCCTGTTTGGGATGATCTCTGATACAATGGAACAAAAGATAGCGGCTGGTGTGGAAGTACCGACCTATCCCCAGTTCCAGGACATGAACCGGCAATATTTAAGAATAATCAATGACCCTGAACTGACAGAAGCACCCCTGCTGGTAAAAGAACCAGAGGCAAAGATACTGGAACTTGAAGCTCTTTCAGGTCTGGGTGCAAAGTACAAAAAGGAGCACGGCAAACCCCTTAACATCCGTGTATGTGTTACCGGTCCTGTTGAGCTTTACTTAAAGGAGTTCGGGGGAACATCCTATAGTGATGTGCTGCTGACCTTTGCCAAAAGCATTGACAGGTTCGTTAAGAATTCCATTAAGCATTCGGGCGACGTCAACGTGGTAACTGTTTCCATTGACGAGCCCAGCATCGGCATAAACCCCCAGATCATGCTTAACGACGAAGCTATAATAAAGGCACTGACCGTGGCAGGGAAAAGTGCCCACCAACACGGTATCGACACTGAGATACACCTGCATTCTCCACTTAATTACAAGCTGGTCTGCCAGGTCCCTTCTATTAATGTAATTGGGGTCGAATCCGCTGCCAGCCCTTCGTACCTGGAACTCATTGACCGTGCTGACTTACTGGAATCTGATACATTCCTCAGGGTAGGCATAGCCAGGACCGATATTTTCGGCCTGACTGCCGTGCTTAACGAGAAGTATAATACCAATGTATGGAAAGAAACAGACAAGCTCATGGAAGTGGTTACCCACATGGAAACCCCTGGGGTAATTTCCGGAAGACTCGCCAATACCTATAGGATGTTCGGTGACACTATAAAGTACGCCGGACCCGACTGCGGACTGGGTTCATGGCCTTCCCAGGGGATGGCACAGGAGCTTTTGAGCAATACAGCTAAAGGCATTGAAATGTTTCGCAAGAACCAGTGAATCTTCCCACCCAAACAAACCTTTTTACATAGTACGGTAGATTATAATGCATGGATGAATTTATCCTGGCAAATGTAAAGGGTGTCTATATGACAAATACCGTCCACGGCCCGACCCCTGTAGTTATAATTTCAAGTGAGGATGAGAAGATCATGCCCATCTATGTGGGGATGGCTGAAGGTGTTTCCATTCACTCCGGCCTGAACAATGAGGTCACACAAAGGCCCATGACCCACGACCTGATGATGACCATCATCGAACGTTTGGGTGCAACTATAACAGGTGTCCAGATAGATGAGATACAGGATGGCATATATTATGCCCGGCTTACCCTGTCATATGATGGTTCTACCATAGACATCGATGCCAGGCCAAGTGATTGCATCTGCCTGGCAGTGCGGCGGGATGTTCCGATTAAGGTCCGCAGGTCAGTATTCGAATCTTCCTTAATATCTGAAGATGAACTGGATGGCTCTGTGACCATTGACTCATTCCTTTGAATTACTTTCACCCTGCTAACAAAAGTATCTTACATTACCATTACAATATAACATGTGTGAATTTACTTGATTTCCAAGGCGGACCTGATGAAACTGTGATATATTCAGTTGGGGAACTCAACCATTATGTCCGGGATGTGATAGGCCGGGATCCCCTGCTTCACAGGATATGGGTAAAAGGTGAAATATCCAACCTTGTCAATCACGGGTCAGGGCATAAATATTTCACACTGAAAGACAGGGGTGCCCAGCTTAGCTGTGTGATGTTCAGGAACTATTGCAAAAACCTGGCATTTGACCCTGGATCAGGAATGAAGGTACTGGCCCTTGGCGATATTGATGTATATGAGGTAAGAGGCAACTACCAGCTTGTAGTAACTGCGTTAAAACCTGATGGTATAGGAGACCTCCACAGGGCACTTGAGATACTTAAGAAAAAACTCTCTGTCCTGGGCTTGTTTGATGCAGAACATAAGAAGCCATTGTCACGTTTCCCTGGATGCATTGGTGTGGCCACATCCCCTACCGGGGCTGTTGTACATGATATCATCAATGTGACCAGGAGACGGTTTCCAGTGAACATTCTGGTAGCCCCCACTATTGTGCAGGGTGAGATGGCAGCCGAAAGTATTGTCAGTTCCATAGAACGCCTGAACCGGATGGATGTTGATGTAATTATCCTTGCCAGGGGAGGGGGTTCACTGGAAGACCTGTGGCCTTTCAATAGTGAAGCGGTTGCATGGGCCATATT
>DAOUWY010000372.1 GCA_030666885.1 Methanosarcinales archaeon | reverse complement strand
CTGCATTAATATTATTATTGAGATATCTGTTAAACTATGTTATATAAAATAAAGAGAAGTTCTTTCTGATATATAGGAGCATTTAAATGAGAAATGTGACGTCATCTCCACGCATAAATGATGTAGAAGTTACTTCTGATATTCTTACTGGCAGAGGCGGGTTGGCTCTATTTAGTCGCTATCTGGAGAATATTGGTATTTTTGAGCTTTTGATTGATACATTTGGCTACATTCGTAAGACTTCCAAAGGTCTCCCGGTCTGGATACTTTTCAAGCAGGTCTTCTGTTTTCTTTTTGATGGTACTTCTCGCCACCTAACCTACCTTGACGATTTGAAAAAGGATGATGGTTATGCAGCAACAATTGAAACCGATCCGAAAAATATGGCTTCTTCGCATACCATTAAGCGATTCTTCTCTGTATTTGGATGGTTGTGTGGTCGTCCGTTTCGGTCAATATTACGTCAACTGTTTATTTGGCGTCTAAAGCTTGAAAGGCCTGATGAGATCGAGTTTACTATTGATACTATGGTTATGGATAATGATGAAGCAAAAAAGCGGGAAGCTGTAAATCCAACATACAAGAATGTGAAGGGTTTTCAGCCTTTACAGATTATTTGGAAAGGCAAGATTGTTGACGGCATTTTCAGAGGGGGAAATAAGAATGGCAATCACGGGGAAACCGTGATCAGGATGGTAAAGGAGTTGGTTAATCTTATTCGCAGGAAGTATAGAGAGGATGTTACGATAATCATACGTTGTGATGCTGGTTTTTTTGATCAGAAAAACTATAAAGCCTTTGATGAATTAGGAATAGGATTTATTGCCAGTGGAAAGATGTATGAGTCGGTCAAGGAATTCGTCCAGAATACCCATCAATCTTTCTGGAATGAATATAGCAATGGACATCAGGTGTGGGGTTTTACGGAATTCGGTTTTCGTTGCGACAACTGGGAAGCATTCTATCGGGCGATCTATACGTGTCCTTTATATGAAGGGCAACAAATGCTGCTTGATTTTGCACGGCCTGAGAATGTAATTTTGTCCAATATTGGTATTAATGATGATGTCCTTCAGCACTGTTCCCTGGAACGTAAGGAGTATTGGCTAGACCCCGAGGTGATCATTGAGAGCCATCATCAGCGTGGTGCAGATGAACTTCCTCATCGTGGTTTCAAGGATTTTGGATTCGAGGAGCTTCCATTTAAGAGGTTTGGTCCCAATACTGCCTTTTATTATTGCATGCTGATAGCATTTTTTTTGTCTGAAACCTTCAAGGAAGATGTGCTTATGGATGTTATTCCGATTACGAGTTATGCTACAACGGTGCGTCGCAAAGTAATTGATATTGCAGGAAAAATTATAAATACTGGTAGAAGAATTATCCTAAAGGTGTCACACGCAACAATGGATCTTCTAAAGTTTGACCAATTATGGGAAAATTGCCAGAAACCTCCTCCCATTTTGTCTTAGTATGCTCTTTTTCCTCCCTTTATGTTTTAAGAGAGCTAGAATTAGGCTTAATGGTATAATATGCGCAGAAAAAGGCACCTAATGCCGATTTTGACCGCAAGGGTCGGCCCAAACCGGACTTAGCCCCTTTTTACAGAATTTTGATTAGCTTTCTGGCCAAATCCCTCCCTTTTTTTAATATCATGCCAGATTGTATGATCCAATTCCTCCATATCTTGGTCTGAGTTAACACGATTTCCGGAATCGCTCAATTTAGGT
>DAOUWY010000233.1 GCA_030666885.1 Methanosarcinales archaeon | reverse complement strand
GGATTTTATTATTCTTACATCCTTTATGAGATATGGTGAGTCCGATGATTATTAGTTTCCAGGTGAAAAATATCGAATCAAAGTCGTTTACAGGTCCCGAAGGGACAAAGCATCAAAAAAGCATTAACATTAATTTTGATATTAATATCAGGAATCCCACACTTGTGGTACAGAATACTCCGTTTGGGGAAAAACAGATAATCAGGTTGGAGTATGCCCTGTCTATCAATTACCTGAACCCGAATATTGGCTATATAAGGTTTGAAGGTTCTACGGATTATTTCCAGGATGCTGACCTGGAAGCACTGCATAAACAGTGGACTGCAGGGTCTGCGCCGCCTGCGGTGCAAAACGAAGTGGCCAATACTATGATGAGTAACCTGGCACCCCTGGCATTGACTATCTCGAAGACGCTTGGGCTGCCGCCTGCTGTGCCACTGCCTGCTATTAATTTCCAGGGTAAGCAGAAGAAGCCTGAAGAGCCTACGTATTATCACGGCTAATTAAGGATTATATGCGGCCGTTGTATAGACGGTCAGACCCATGCCTCCTGAGGGTGTGTCCCACTTGCCTTTGGCTCGATTGGACTGAAATTAAAAATATGCTAACGAAAAGCGGCCGTGGTCTAGCGGTATGACAGTGGCTTCCCAAGCCTCTAATCCGGGTTCGATTCCCGGCGGTCGCATTTTTTGTTGCAATTAAGTGTTGCAATGAATTACCGGATATCACAACAGATGCTAATATTTTTGTATTTTTTTTATCACCTATTTTCTAATTTATCTTTCCTTAAAACTCAAATTAGATATATTTTTCAGCATAATCGCCAATCACAGGCAGATGGTATTCCTCTTCTGTATATGCTTTATACATCATCAATACCCATGTGATAAAAACAACTAACTGTCCAATGATTGGAACAAACATAATGATAAACCATACAAGACCTAAGATAATCGCCTGCACAGCATGGAACATTACGAACCTGCTCTTGTCAGGTTTGTCCTTTTCAATCAGATAAATAATGATTCCGCTTACAAATCCCAGCAAATAAGCAAGAGCTGCCATTATATTATCATTTTCTTTTAATCCTGTTCTTGCAACAATTTCTGTTTCTACTACTGTTTCGTTTTCATCCATAAAATATTCCTCCATAATGGAATTATAATGATTTACAATAAACAATACAATATTCTAATTTAAACTATTAAAACCTTTTCGCATTTCAAAAAATTCGGGACCAGTCACAATTTTGTGCACAAAAAACCGATTAAAAATATCCAGTAACACTTTGATGAGAATATTACCACAATTCCAGACCAGCTCTATGGGATTATGTGCCAGATAGTGTTTTGCATAATATTAAGATTTGCGTCGACCCATGACTAACGATTCTTTTTCACCTTTTACTTGACGTACAGGAAAGTATAAACACATTTGTTTATCTTGCTATTGAAATCAGATAAATGATGTGAAAAACATATGAGACTAATATAAGAACAACTTGGATCGAAAAAGATTGGATTGCATACGATCAATGAAACCGCATGCAATCACCATATATTCAAATTATCGTCTTCACATCTGTCATAGACATCTCACTCGTCTTCATATTACTATTCATAGCCATCAGTCAGGGTTTCCATGAAGGCGACAATAGCATCTTCTTCATCATTACTCAGCCCAAGGTCTCCTAATTCATCGGTATTTATGTTCATGTCCACTTCAGGTGCCGGCCACTTAGCTCCAGGAACATCTCTGGTGTTGTAGAAATGTACCACTTCCTTAAGAGTCGTGAATGCTCCATTGTGCATGTACGGTGATGTGATAGCGACGTTTCTCAAGGTCGGAACTTTCACCTTGCCCATCTCGTCCTGCTCCCCCACGATGCCACCAAGCCCGTAATCTACGAAATCCAGACCAGCAGGATTAAAATTCGGGGCAAGCGGCTGGTAGTAGAACGGATAATATTCCATCAACTCAGGTGAATCGCCCAGCATTCCCAGGTTACTTGGTGTACCGAGGTTGTCATAGGTGAAATCCGTGAAGAGAGGCTTATCTGCATAGGGTCCGGACGTGCCTGGGTGGCATGCTGCACAGTTACCCTTGTTCGGGTTATTGAAAAGCTTAAGGCCACGCATCTCCTCTTTTGTCAGTGAAACTTCCTTTGCCAGATATTTGTCATATTTAGAAGAGAATCTGTTGACCTCATCTGTCATTTCGAATGCTGCAATAGCATCGGCTACATGGTCGTAAGCTATCTCTACATCATCCAGTGCACCCACACCATAGACATCCTCGAAAAGATCTACATAATCCGAATTGCGGATATTCTGGATGACGCTCTGTTTACTTGGATTGTTCATCTCCAGCGGGTTCAGGAATGGCCCTTTTGCCTGTTCTGTAAGGTTGGCTGCCCTGCCATCCCAGAACTGGCCGCCTACGTACATCCCTTCGTCCTCATCATAATGGAAATCCGGACTGTAGGCTGCATATGCGGCTGTTGGAGAGTTACGGTCTCCGAACCTTACATGAATCGCTCCCATGGAAACGGCCCTACTTGAATCAGGGTCTGCAAATCCAAAGCCAGGGTCATGACAGCTTGCGCAGGACTGGCCCTTTGGAACTGAAAGGTCTGTATCGAAAAACAAAAGCTTCCCCAGTTCTTCCTTTTCAGTGAGATCATTTGCAGATGCTATTCCTATCGTGGCGACAATAAGGATAATTGCCGCATACATACAAATTCTTATATTCATTCTTGAATTCTCCTTCCTATTTGTTGACATTTGTGGTTTACTTTCTTTATGGGTTTTCACTGGATTTCATTATATCCCATCTTCGTCAGTTTAAAATAAAACCGGTAGCAGTAAAGCACCACCTTATTGGAGTCTGTTCTACACCCTAATCTACTCAACCACCTGCTATTGGTTTTATTTTTAAGGCTGTAAAGTATATATTTATATAAAGGTATATATAAATACTTTGTGCAGTGGGTCTGTTCTTGGAATAAATTAATTTTCACTCTCTACTTTTGAGGAAAACGCTATCATTAAGACCTCCAAGTAGTTATTTAAGCAAATGAAAATGTTAGTTTAACCAATAAACTGAAGAACATGGGTTATATGATGCAAGGTTACACATTATGGACCTACACTCCGGATTGCTGTATATGATTGTATTTTCAGCTGAGCCGATTCAGATCGAAATGTTAAATTCGAAATTAAGTGCAACATTGATGTACTGACCCATCATGCTGTGCTAAAAGTAAACCATAATACAGAACTGGCAAATATGATATAAAAACTTGCCCTATTATCAGGTTTTTGTATAAAAATGTCATATCATAGTGGTAGGTTTTCGTGAGTATCTTTTTAAAAAATGTCGCAGCTTATTAAATCCCAAAATAATTTTTCTAAAAAATTTGGTAGTATACTGCTCAGCGTACTGCTATACATTTTATTTTCCTGCTTTAAACTGCGCCGGTGGAATAAACCAACCTTTTTGTCGCCAAGGCTTGATTTCATTTTTAAGGATACAGCGCACCGTTTCATTGGAGATGCTGTCGATTTTATAAAGCTTATCCTGGAAAAAAAGCTATTGACCCGACAATATACTTATGTTTTCAAAAACATTAACGGTTTATACCTTCATAGGGATTAGCAAGATTCTATGCAGATCGACATCAGGGCCAAGAGAATTCCAAAACATCAGTAAACTAAAATTTTAGTTTTTCCGGTTCGGAATTTATTTTTTCGGCAAAATAAACTGAAGAACGGCAAACATAAAGCACGCAACGGTCAACTTGACATCCTTGATCTGTACAAATTCTAAAATACAATTCTTCAGGACATTTGCCTTTCAAATCGGAAACATTTTCAATCCCGATATTC
>DAOUWY010000313.1 GCA_030666885.1 Methanosarcinales archaeon | reverse complement strand
GGGATTTACTCTGCTATTGGACTGTGGTTGAATTGGGAATACCTATGGTGGATTTGGCCAGGAAATTTGACATAACACCTTCTGCTGCCAGTTATGCAGTTCAGCGAGGAGAAAAAATGGCAAATGAACAAGGTTACCAACTGGAAACATGAGTTATTTGAATATTTAAGGTCGTCCCCTCTTTCCCCCAAGTAGTTCTTGGCATACGATTTGCTTTTGGAGATCGTAGAACTACTTTTATTTTGAAATTTGATTGAATCTGTAAAATAGTCAATAGCTTATGATTTGTTAGATTTATCTAAACCGTTTTTTTGTTAAATAAATCAATCCCTTCTGAAGCTTTCGTTAATTGCGTCCCCCGCGTAGCGGGTCTGTTCAACGTAGAGCTCACCAGCACCAGAAGCCAATAAGAACATAGCAAAAGCGACGTTTTATACTAAAAATGGCAAAGGCCAAAAACGCGCTGGCTTCTGGTGTCAGGTGGAGCGCATGGTTAGAGCTATTCTCGCTCTATTTCAACGCATTGTTGTGTGAAATACTCTCCCAATCTCTTTGTTTTGAGCATTTCTTCGCTTTCGTGCTTTTCTTCGTCTTTCGGTTCGACAGCTTCTTGGTGTAATTGCTTATTTCATCGTATACATGGCTTGAAAACTCGTCAGATGAACACTGCCGGGGAAACGTGAAATCGTTCAGCAAGTACTCGAATTTGGGGAACCGTTAACTCTCGCTTCCCATGAATAATTTCTTTGACAGTCTCTTCCGATCCAAGTTCCGGCAAAGCTGACGCTACGAGTTCATGTTCATCCAGAAAAAATTGAAGCATATCACGACCGGTACACTCTGGGATCGGCTCATGCCGCTCTTCATAGGCGTAGATAACGGCACCAAGCGCATCTAATAACTCATAGAGTGGATGCCGTTCATTTGTCCCAACTTCATCAAGCAACTCGTTCAGGCGCTCAATTGCTACATCATAGTCATGTTCATTATGAATTGCAAACAACGGACGGATAACCATCCAATGCGTTTGTATTTCTTGGGTAAGGACATTCATGATTTCCACGCTCCTTTATCATATTCAGGGTGAGTCAGGACATGGCAAATATATACCTTGCTTCGATTGAAGTGGATTGAGGCAATTAAACGATACTTATTTCCACTGATATTGAACACTATAAACTCACCTACTTTATCTGCCGTTGAAAAGGTCGCCCGTAATTCATTGAAACTTCGAAAATTGTGTTTTGTCATCGCTTTATACCATCGGGACAGTGAGCTTTGACTATCCGGGTGTTTTCCCCAAAACATGCGTAAGGCTTTTCGACTAATGACGTGCATATGTCCTCTATGCCATCATTCAGGGATATATTGCAAGAGCAAAACTAAAGGGATCTTACGCATCGTGCTCTAACGGCGCAAATTACTTGACCCCAAAGACGACAAAACCAATGCAAAAGGCCAATATCTGCTTAATATCAAAGATGATTTAGAAACGATTCAGCTTTGGGGGGTCAAGTGAATTTGCATGGTTAGACAGTTCCTTTCTTGTTGGGAGTTCTGCCTCGTACCTCGCAGAACCGCACCCCCTGCTCAAAAAGAGTTCCCACCTTTACGACACTGTGTTTATATTCGTCTGATCCTTTATCAAGGAATTTCCGCAAGTCATCTATTAAATTATAGACGAGGGCCCGCCAAGATAGGAGACTGGCGTTCAATGCCTCTTGCAAGATCATAGTACCTATGAGAAGTGAGTTTGAAAGAACCGAACACTGATCGGGAAACTCTGGTGCAGGCTCAAGCTTCGTGATAGTAAAAAAATCTTGTTCGCCGTCATTAGCCATCGGGTGTACGTGAGTGGAGCCGAAGTCGTAGCCAAAACGATAAAGGAAGCGCATGTCCAACTGCTTGGCAATCTTCTCTGCCTTTGGCCTTTGCCAGACAGGTGGATTTATCGAAAGAATCTTCGCGCGCTCCTTTTGCTCCAGCGTGAAACTAAACATTTTGCTCTCCGGCGTACAACTGAATTTGGGGTCGCTTCGGACCCGATTTAGAGCGTTGTATTGTTCACGGAAAGACCATGCTTCAAATACTTCAAACTGATTGTTTTCGTGCAGATGGCTCAGGTGAAAAAACCTGTCCAGAAGACAACGATATAGTATCCAACAATCCTGATAGTCCTGGAGATTCCACAGATTGAATACCGCCTTCTCCATCATATCCGTTCGGGCGATAAAGTTCCGAATAATTATGTCGCGGTTACACAGCTCTTGATGTGCGAATTCAAAGAGGATAATCTTGGAGGTCATGTGGAAAACTTCAAGAACCTCAGTGTAGGCCTCCACGGGTAAATATTGATCAAGCTCGAACTTCATCTTACTTCATTCATCTCCTCTAATGTATGTTTCGCGCAGTTAGATTCTAACATGCTTAATTAATTGTATTTACAGATTTTAACAAATAATATATCTGTAAATCCAAAAGAAAGCAAGAAGGAGAGTGAAACATGCATGAAAATCAAGTTGTTAACATTGT
>DAOUWY010000022.1 GCA_030666885.1 Methanosarcinales archaeon | reverse complement strand
TCGATTTCCGCAAGACTGGGGTCTTCTCCCATCTCTGCCCGGATTATAACCTCAGCAGGATTGCCTGGCGCGAGGTGGATGAGGGAAAAAGAAAGTAACGAAGCCCCAAGCATTATCAAGGTGGCTATCGCCAATCTTCTGGCTATGAACTTTATCATATTATCGACCGATAGAACCTACACCTATCTTGATTTTTATTCGCCCATCTCCACATCGGTTAAATCCATCTCGAACATAGTCCGTCCAAATCCAAAGCCGTGTACGTTCTTCCTGAATACCACTGGCTTTGTGATGTCATAGAGTGGGATACATGGAGATTCTTCATGCAATATCTCCCATATCTGGTCACAGAGCACTCTCCACTCATCTTCATCAGGAGTGGTCCATGCTCTCTCTATCAGTTCGTCCATAGTATCAGTCTGGTAGCCATGTGCCCATCCACCTGCGTGATACCTTCCGCCGATCTCTATATAGCCTGCGATGGAGGGTAAACACCCGCTATGATGCACGTACAGGTCATACTTTCCTTCATCTCGCAGTTTGCCGGCAGCACCGCTTTCAAGGGTGATGATATTCATCCCAATTCCGAGTTTCTTCAATTCCGATTGTACAAACGGTGCTACCACATCGGCATTCGCCTCGCCGGCAGGGACTACAAGATCACAGGTAAAGGGATTTCCATCCTTGTCCAGTATCCCATCGTTGTCAGTGTCTGTCCAGCCAGCCTCAGCAAGAAGCTGCTTCGCCTTAGCAGGATCGTACTGGTAGTACTTGTCGTCGATATTAGAAGGACCCCATTTGAATCGTGGATCTGATATACGATAAGCCGGATCAGGAATGTCACCAAAAAGCGTGCGGACCATGAGTTCCCTGTCAATCGCATAATTACACGCCGTTCTTACCTTAACATCGCTGAATGGCTCCTTTTCACAATTGAATCGTAGGACCTGATAGCGTCCATAGGAATGTAGCATAACTTCTAAATTTGGGTCATTCTGCAGCCTGGCAATCTCAATATACGGCAGACTGCTGTGATGTTCGGCAGCGCCGATCAGGTCGAGTTCCCCTGCTTTCAACGCTAAAACCTGGGTGTATGGGTCAGGGACTGTCTTCCAGATGACCTTTTCAAGTTTCGGCTGTTCCCCCCAGTAATCATCGTTTCTCAGGAGAATAGCTTCCTGATCCTTCTTATAATCAACAAGTTTGAAGGGACCTGTTCCTACGTAGTCAACCAATTTACCGTTCACGTCCCATGCAGGTTCCACTGCACCGGGACTGATGATTTTGCAACCAAACTCGCTTGCCATGTCAAGTAAAAACGGGCGATAGTATTCAGTGAGGTGTACTTTGAGCGTATGGTCATCTACGATCTCTGTCCGGTCGATATACCTGCCAAATGCTTTATTTTTTCCTGACCACTCAATGGAAAATTTCGCAACCGATGCATTGAAGGGTGTATTATCATGAAATATTACTCCCTTTCTCAAATTGAAGGTGTATGTTTTCCCATCAGGGGAGATATCCCACGACTCTGCAAGTTTTGGAACCGGATTTCCCTGCTCATCTACTCCTGCCAGAGTCTCAAAAATCAGGATTCTTCCCTCTGCAGCTCGTTTAAAGTCTGTATATGATCCCTGGGTCAACACCTGCTCTGATGATGCGGCAGCGACTCCTGTATCGTATCCGACGATCTCAACGTCACTTAGATCCATATCAAATATCGTCGGTCCGAATTCAAAGCCCTTTACGTTCTTTCTAAATATCACAGGCTTTGTGATGTCGTAAAGTGGAATAGAAGGTGCCTCTTCGTGCAATATCTTCCATATCTGGTCAAACGTCTTTCTCCGCTCGGTTTTGTCAAGGGTGGTGAAGGCTTCTTCTATCAGTTTGTCAAGGTCGTCACTGTAATACACTCCATTTCCCCACGTGTATCCGGAATGATATTTACCGTCTATGCCCAGACATGCCATCGTGGCTGTACCACAGCAATGATGCACGAACAGCTCAAACTCGCCTTTCACTCGCAGATCCCATGCAGCACCGCTTTCCATTGTGGTAACCTTCATCTGCACACCGATCTTCTTCAGTTCGGATTGAACGAATACCGCAACCACATCGGCATTCGCCTCGCCTGATGGAACTATAAGCTCGCATGTAAGAGGTTTTCCATTTTTGTCCAGGAGTCCGTCACCATCCGTATCACTCCAGTCGGCTTCAGCCAGAAGAGACTTTGCCATTTCCGGATCATATCCATATCCTTCGATGTCACGAGGTCCCCAATCAGGCGCAGGCGGACCTAACACATATACAGGTTCGGTCAAGTCTTCAAAGAGTGTACGAACCATCAGTTCCCTGTCGATCGCATAGCTAAACGCTTTCCTCACCCTGACGTCATCGAATGGTTCTTGCTCAAAGTTGAAGTCAATGACCTGATATCGCCCGTAGGAATGTAGCATGACCTCGAAATTTGGGTCTTTCCGGAGCTTCGCAATCTCGATATAGGGCAGGCAGCTATGATGCTCCGATGCTCCGATCAGATCGAGTTCGCCGGCTTTTAGTGCTAAAACCTGGGTGTAAGGATCCGGAACAACCTTCCAGATGACCTTCTCAAGTTTTGGCTTTTCTCCCCAGTAGTTATCATTCCTTTCAAGGACGGCTTCCTGATCCTTCTTATACTCCACCAGCTTGAACGGACCTGTTCCTATATAGTTTACGAGTTTACCGTTCACGTCCCCTGCGGGTTCCACTGCATTTGGGCTGATAAGCTGACCCAACTCTCGTAAGAAATTATAATAGTACTCGTTAAAGTAAACACGTACAGTATGATCATCTACGATCTCCACTCGATCCAAATACTTTCCGTACGCCTTCTTATTCCCTTGCCACTCGATGAAAAATCTTGCAGCTTCTGCATTGAACTGCGTTTTGTCATGAAACTCAACGCCTTTTCTCAGATGGAATGTGTAAGTTTTTCCATCAGAAGAGACATCCCACGACTCGGTAAGTCCCGGAATTGGATTACTCCACTCATCTACACCCACGAGAGCCTCCAGGACAAGGTTTTTTCCCTCTGAAGCAGATTTAAAGTCTCGATACGAGCCCTGTGTCAATATCTGCTCTGCATCTGGTGCTCCGGTTTGTGTTGATCCGGATGTAGTTGTTAATTCCTGGTCAGAATTATCCAGACAGCCTATCATCATGCTGCTGATCAGGATCAGACTTACGATTATAATATATCTATTAAATTTGTGTTCAAATACCATAAAACTCACCATTTGTTATTGTTTTACTCCTTTAACCAAAAAATGTCCACCCCAGTAGCCATACTTCAGATGGTCCAGGAATGAATATGTTCTTGCAACTGTTTCATTCACTACACCGATATCCCGGAATCCGACACTGTTAAGAAGATCAATATCTGCCTGTGGACGTTCTCTCTGCCGCATTGGCAGTTGTTGTTCAAGATCTTTGCTGTATCTCTTGTGGAATGGATTCTTTCGTTCCGAGATAAGAATCAACGGAACTGATAGACAATAGCGCCAGAGTTTCCGGTAAATATTGTAATTCTTAAAATTCCCATCAAGGATTACCACATGACCGCCTGGCTTTAATACCCTGTTCCATTCATTTATTGCTTTTTCCGGGTGTGGAAGTGTCCATAAAAGATGACGGTTGATCACCACGTCAAAAGTATCGTCCGGAAAAGACAGTTTTTCAGCGTCCCCGATCTTAAATTCTACAGGAAGATTGCTTTTTTTTGCCTTTTCCTTTGCCCTGTTCAGCATTCCATCCGATAGATCAATCCCTGTGACATCATGTCCCATCTCAGCAAGAACCAGTGCCATAGCGCCAGTGCCGGTACCGACATCCAGTATCTTTTGCTTATCAGATCTGACCGCAAGTATCAGGAGGTTCTTCCAGGCTTCTTTTTCCTGTTCAGTGTGTATCCCATGCCCGGGGGATTGATCATATTTTTTAGAAGATTCATCCCAGTTCTGTGTGATGACATCTTTTATATTTGGATTCTCATACATTTTTATTCACCATAATCAGTGCTGATTTAAACGAATCTTTCCATCTGAACATTCCATCGGATTCCTGCTGGACATATTGAGAGATATATGAACGAATAGCGTCCTTTTTTGCAAGAACATCTGATTCATCGAAATGCGAGGTCGCGAGTTTGACCGCCTCATCCAGGTCCGAGCATTCCATCGTGGTTGTAATAATTTGTACTTCAGGATACCAGCCCATCTCTCTTAAAAGATTATAGATATTGATGTAATCCGGACCTGGTTTATATGAAGTTTCCTTGATGATCTCCCAGATATCCCCATATCTATCATTGCTCTCATGTATTCCGACAATTAAAAACAAATGTTTTCCTGTTGCATCGATCATGCGCTGCAGCGATTTTTTCATATCGGTTATAAAATAGAGGGCATGACTGCACACAACAATATCATATTGTCCTGATATCCTGGCATCTTCCCAGGTATTATTGATAAATTCGATGTTCTCCAGATTTTGCTTTAGGGCAGTATTCTTGAGGTAATCCAGCATACCTGCAGACGGTTCAATTGACACCACCTTGTTAACTTTCTTAGCCAATGGTATAGTAAGTGCTCCAGTACCAGCACCGATATCCAGTACTGTAGTCGTTGTCTCGATATACTTCTCAAGTCTGTCAACAACAGGTGAACGGTATGCATCATGTCCACGATTATATCTTGGTGATTGATCATCCCAGTATTCGTTGACCGAGTTTGCCTGATAAGCGATATCATCCATCCAGCTGGATTCCTGCATTCCCTGCTTCCACAGTTGTGCCCAGTCTGGCATACCTGTTTGATCATTAAGAACATCTCCAATCCTCCTGCAGGCTATACCTGCTATACACGGATCCGCACCCAACGGCTCTGTATACACAAGTTCAACGTCATCTCCACCAAGCTGGACCATAGTCCGGTTATCACCTTCCTTGATCCCGAGAACACGCGGAATATCTTTTGTGGTGTGAACACCCGGCGCCAGGAAACAAGGCAGTGTCACAATCCTGTTAACTCCAGTTCCTTCAAAGCTTTTCAGCCCTTCATGAAGAGTTGGAGTATCAATATTTAAAAATGCGGTTTTTACGACCATATCTCCATTGCATTTTCCTATCATGTCGGCCACATCATTCACAACTTCTTTATTAAATGGAAGTGAACTGCCATGTCCGAGTACCAGTACTCCTGTATTATTTTCCATCATATCAACCTCTTTAATGAACTCTCATGACAGTGAGAACCGCAGTGATCACTTTTTCATCATACTGGTCTTCAATGCCCTTGCCCGGATCAGCGTGTCTGACCTTGAACATCCAGTTGCCGGATTTATCCAGCTTGATCAATGCAGTACCGTCAGAATCAGTAGTCGCTTCAACAGCATTGCCTTCATTACCGCTAAACGCAGCAGTTATCACTCCATCTATCAGTGCTGCGCCATCATACAGGACTTTCAACCGGATCTCTTCTCCGGCATGATAATGCCTGAAATCCAGGGGAATGATCTCCAGCTCGTGTTCGATTACCGGGTTAAGATCTTTCGATCCATGTCCAGAGATAATGGTCTTGGCATACTGGTAATAATAACCGCTGCTTTTCACGTTCTCATAATCGCTCTTCGGACCTTTATGCCATCCCTCATCCGTGACCGTGTATATACCTGCATCATACTCAACCGCAACAGTGTGATAGCCATCGAGAACCGGATCAAATCTTAGAACAAGGCAACCATCCACTGAATCTACTGTGAGGTCATGTTTCTCGTTTACCGGATTAAAAACAGCCGCTTTCACACCTTCGATATCGGCTAATCCGTCGATTGCCATGTTATGCCCAAAGAGCACTTTACATTCAACCGTCTCTCCTACATGCACATGCTGCATATCGTGTTCAAGCCATATCTCATGTCCTCGCACGATGTCTGGCATTTTTTTATTTGTCATTTATTTCCTCCTGATGATTATTACTAAAACAAAATGCATATCAGCGATAGAGCACCGAATCCAGGCAATGCTTGTGATATTCCGGATACACTCACAGCAGTCGCTAATTTTGTTGTCTGCTCTGGTATAGCAGTCGCGGCTGGAGTTGCAGTTGGAACCGGTACCATTCCAACACCACCCGGTCCTGTGTTGTAAGTTGTGAGTGTATCGGCAATATCAGGATTGAGGGAATGATACTTACTTCCCATGAACATGATTTCACGTTTTGGACTTTTCTTATACAGTTTTGTTATATACGATGCATCGCCCTCATTGATCGTTCCATTCTTTGCAAAAGAGATATTCAACCATTCATAGGACAGATCATCACTAATACGGTAGATTAATTCTGGAAAGTTGAATCCGTCCAGAAGCATCGTCGAACCGGCTTCTATATATCCACGAGTACCTCTGATCTTCACAGTCTTTGCACTTACCAGCGTACAGCAAGATGTAAGTACTAGAGTTGCTGCCAGAAGACATGCTAATTTTATTATGTCATGCTTTGCTATGTTATTGTGCATGTCGCTTACCTCGTGATATGTTTAGCTTAGCTGCTTCAGATGCCGATCGAAGGTCAGCGGCTGAAGTAGCTATTTTTGATTTTTAGTTAATATTTTAGTATTTTGTGTTATTATATTAGCATAATTTCACACATATTCATACTAATTTTCAGTAACGTGTTGACTGATATATAATAAACATTTTGTTTTGTGATTATAAAATCAATATAATCAGGAAATTCGATGACGACTGATGGAACTAATTTGAACGATCCAATCATCTCATTTTTCTTTCACAAATGTGAACAGTATCAATGAAATGATGGTTAATGTAAGGCCATAGATAAATGTTGTTTCCGGACTTATTTTATCCCATAATAATCCGGCAATGAACCCACCCGGAAGTGCTACCAGTCCGATTGCGGTATGAAAGGTTCCCAGTGCGGTTGCTTTCAAATGTATTGGTGCCAGATCAACCACAAAGGCTCTTTGGGCACCGTCTATCATGGCATAGAATATTCCATAACTGACAAATAACCCTAAAATACTGTAAACATTTGTGGCAAAAATTAAACCAAATGAAGTGAGACCAAATATTACATACCCTGCCCTTAAAACCTTTTTTCGTCCTATTCGATCTGACAATATTCCAAAAGGGATTGTACAAACAGTATACACAACATAAAAAATGACATAGAAAAGGATTGCCATCTGATCAGTCAATCCTATGTCTACTACTCTCACCAAAAGAAAGGCATATCCAAAATGGCCCAGTGCAAAGATTACAGATACCATGATAAACAATTTCAAATTCAGAGGCAATTCTTTAATAGTCAGTTTAATAGACATTTCATTTATTTTATATTCCTCTGGATCTCTCTTTTTTTCCTTGAGGAACATAATGATGAATACTGCAATTATTCCAGGGATAAAAGCAAAAATGAAGATGTTTCTATATCCTAAAACCGGAAGCAGTGAAAAAGCAAGAGTAGCTCCTAAAATAGAGCCAACACCATCCATGGCTCTGTGAAATCCGTAAGCCTTTCCTCTAACACTTTCATCGGTGGATTCAGCTACAATCGCATCTCTTGGAGCGGTCCTGATACCTTTACCAATTCTTTCTACCATTCTCAAAAAAAGAACAAATGACCAGATATTAGCAAAAGCAAACAGTGGTTTTGTTATGGCTGACAGAGAATAACCAAACAGAACAAAAGGCTTTCTTCTCCCTATTTTATCTGACCAGTAGCCAGATACAACTTTTAAAAAAGAAGCCGTTGTTTCTGCAGCACCTTCAACAATACCAACAGCATAAACTCCACTACCTAATACGGTTACCATAAATAGAGGAATTAATGGAAAAACCATCTGGCTGCTGAGATCGGTGAATAAACTAACTAAGCCCAATATGAATATGTTTCTGGTAATGCCCTCAAAGATTTTAATTTTCATACCCAATGGTGATTTATATACTCACTTAATGCTACATCCTGATTATGTGCATACGTACCCTTTCTGGTCATCAGATCAGCGTGTATCCCTGCTGCGACCACTCACCAGCCAGTGACTGATATGTTTGCCGTGATAGTTCTAACGACTCTCTGAATAACTTATTGTTATATCTTATTTTGGATTTACAGCAGTATAGCAGTACTGAACGTGCTTACTGGTTATTATTTTATGGCACAGTGGCAGCCCCTCTCTTTTTAATCTACCAATTTCTACCATCGGCTCAGCAAAGACATTTTTAAGTCCACTTTCTTCTAATAGATTCGTTATCACACACGGCTCCACACCACCCCTGAAAGGAAGCTCTACTCCCAATTTTTTTCCATCATAGAGTGAATTCCATGGATTTCTTCTTTCTGCAATAAGAATGAATAGATTTCCAAAATGTCTCCTTACCCGATCAGCTACTCCATCAGGATGTGGTTCATGCAGGAAAAAGCAGAGTTTTCCGCCAGATTTCAAGACACGTTTCCACTCAGCAATTGCGTTCTTTGGATCTGGAAGTGTCCAGAGGACCGCTCTATTTACAAGTGCATCAAAGGATCCTGCTTCAAAAGGGAGATTCTCAGCATCTCCCAGTTTGAACTCGACTTTAACTCCTCGATCAATAGCTTTCTTTTTTGCTTTTTCTATCATCTCTTCTGAGATATCAAGACCAACAACTTCATATCCCATCTCAGCAAGCATGAGTGAGAGAAAACCAGTACCAGTACCTATGTCGAGAATTTTTTTATTATTACCTCCGATTTGATCCTGCAAAAGAGATTTCCATGCATTCTCCTCCTTCCTGTTCGCTATGACATGTCCGGGAGAAAGGTCAAAGGTTGATGATCTCTCATTCCAGTATTCCTTTATCTCACTTTTTGCATCATTCATAATATCGCTCGCTATGTTTTACATCCCCTGATGTAGTACCATATATTAGCACCGGAGTTACCCCTTGTAAGCTTGTACCTTAACGGAACTTCCCTCCTGTTTTTCACAGATATATCGCTTACTTCCTCCATCTTAAAGACCGACACATCCTTAAATCCGTCTTTTCTAAAGAGTTCGACCTTGTTGATAGCACTTGATGATGATTTCTCATAGCATATCGGAAGATTTTCGTTCACATATTTACTGTAATGTTCTGTCTTCCATGCATTCTTACGCTCAATTATCGTAATCAAGGACAATCCCAGATTCTTCTTGATCCACCTACCTGTCCCCTCATTTCGACCCCATGATTCGATTTCAAAAGTATATACCTTTCCGCCTGGCCTTAACACCCGTTTCCACTCGTTAATTGCCTTTTGCGGATTGGGAAGCGTCCAGAGGACAATCCGGCTGACAACTGCATCGAAACACCCATCTTCAAATTCCAGCGATTCAGCATCACCAATCCTCAGATCAGGATTGACTCCTCTTTCCTCTGCTTTTTTCCTTGCTACAGATAGCATTCCCTCTGATATGTCGATCCCTACGACATCATGCCCCATCCCTGCAAGCACGAGAGCTAAAGAGCCGTTACCGGTACCTACATCCAGTATTTTTAGCTTTTTTGAACCAAATTCATCGAGAAGAGAAATCCTCCATGCCTTTTCTTCCACATCATCTTTGAAAAAAGCATGTTCCTTTGTGCGATCCCAGTATTTTCTTATTTCTTTCTTTATACAATCAGATTCAAGTTCTTCTTTGTTTATACTCGAAATTAATACGGTCATTTTATTACCACCTCTTTCATCCTTGGGTCAAGTGCATCCCGCAGGCCATCTCCTATAAAATTAAAAGCCAATACCGTGATCATGATCATAAGACCTGGAAAAATAGATAACCACGGACACATTCTTAGGAATTCCTTACCTTCATTTAGCATAGTGCCCCATTCCGGTGTTGGAGGCTGTGCTCCTAATCCCAAAAAACCCAATGCTGCGACAGTAAGAATCACTGAACCCATATGGAGTGTTGCAAGTACTATATTCGGATACAGGACATTTGGATACACATGTTTATAGATAATATAGATATCACCACTTCCAATGCTTCTTGCACTCTCTATAAACTCTTTTTCTTTTATTGATAGTGTTGATCCCCGCGAAACTCTTGCATAACTGAGCCATCCTACAAAGGATATAGCTAATATTGTGTTATTTATCCCCGGTCCAAGAGCACCAATAACTACTAATGCCAGGATTATACTTGGAAAAGCAAGCAGTATATCTACAAATCTCATCAATATCTCATCAACTATTCCTCCGTAATAACCAGATACAATACCAACTGTTATTCCAACAATTGCAGTAATTGTAACTACAATTATACTCAATTGAAATGTTAATCTACTGCCATAGATTATTCTACTTAATACATCCCTGCCTAAATGGTCAGTTCCCATAATATGTTCAATGGATGGAGCTTGCAATTTGTCTTCCAGTATAATTTTGGTCGGGTCGTAAGGAGATATAACCTCTGCTAAAAGAGCTATTATGATCAACATGCAAATTACTATCAAACCCATCATTGCTGCTCTATTCTTTCCAAATTCCCGGACATCACGCAATAAACGTATCATCTTTTACCTCTCGTATCTTATTCTTGGATCAAAAATTGAGTATGATAGATCAACAATCAAATTAACAAAGACATACATAATCGTTATAAATATCACACAACCCTGGATTAGAGGAATATCCCTTTGAGATATTGCTTCTATCAACAATTTTCCTATTCCGGGCCATGCAAATATCGTTTCTACTATTACAGTACCACCAAGCAAATGCCCCATTTCCAAACCTATAATTGTAATTATCGGAATCAGTGCATTTTTCATAGCATGTCGACCGACAATGGTTATTTCAGACAGACCCTTTCCCCTTGCTGTTCTGACATAATCCTGTCTTATCACTTCCAGCATACTTGATCTTGTCAGGCGGGCAGTGACAGCAGCCATACCGGTTCCGAGGGTTATCGAGGGCAGTATTAAATGTTCAACACTACCAGAACCCATAACAGGCGTCAGATCGAGATATATTGAAAATACCATAATTAGTATTAGTGCAAGCCAGAAATTGGGTATGGAAACACCAATAACAGCACCGGTGCTACATATATAATCTATTATTGAATTTTGTTTTATTGCGGCAACAATGCCCAATGGTATGCCTATTATGAGCGATACCAGCATACTTACTACAGCTAATTTTATAGTCGCTGGTAATCTTATCACTATCTCATCCAGTACAGGTTGACTGGTTTTATAGGACGTACCGAGATTGCCTTGTAATGATTCACTCAACCATGAAAAATACTGAACGATCAAAGGTTTATCCAGATCGTAGTATTGGCTGATCAATGCCACATCTTCATTTGAAGGCTCTATTTCAATATTGCCGATAAAAATATATCTTGCTATTACATCAGGGGTCTCACCCGGAATATAATGCAGCATAAAGAACACTAATGCTGTTGCTCCAACCACCACCAATATAACAATTCCTAATCGCTTTAAAATATATTTCAACATTGTGTACTTGCTCCTATCAAGTGAGGCACAATAATATATGAAAAATAAGGTGCTGGTTATGAAAACATACCAGCACCGAAGGAGAACTATTCTTCTATGTATATACCGGGGTTGATCCTGTAGTCGTGTGCCGAAGGATTTGGAATATAACCATTGACACTACTTTTTGTGACTACTGCCAGATTGTGATAGGCTATATACACATCAGCGACATCATCAACCACTATTTCCTGTACTTCATAATATATATCATAGCGCTTTTGCTCATCGAAAGTTGATCTTCCTTCTTCAAGAAGCCGGTCTACTTCTTCATTCTTGTATCCATATGAATTACTGGCGCCTTTTGAGTGGAAACTCCTCTCCAGATAGTAACTTGGATCTGGAATCCGCATACTTGTGGAACCTCCTGACACCCGTATAGCGCCCCAGTCATTCAAACGTTCTTTTATGGCACTCCAGTCCATGATCCTGACTTCAGCATCAATTCCAATCTCTTTGAACTGTGATTGGACGGTTTCTGCAAGTGGTGGTAAGGCAGGACGTTGCGGCCATGTATAGAGAGTTACTTTGAAAGCTTTCCCATCCTTATCCAGTATACCGTCGTTATCGGTATCCTCCCATCCAGCTTCTTTTAATAGCTCTTTTGATTTTTGAGGATCATAAGGATAGCCCACAAGATCGTTATTCCTCCATTCTATGCCGGGTACAAACCCCATTCCATTGGAGATTTCACCCCTTTCATATAAAATGTGCTCTACTATACTTTCCTTATCAACCGCATACGCGATTGCTTTTCTCACTTTAATGTCATCGTAGGGAGCCTTTGACAGATTGCCAAAATTCAGCTTGTATCCCTGACACAAGGGATGTACTATAACGTTAAACTCCAGATTGGTTTTTAGTCTCTCTGTCGAACCCAGTGGTGGTTCAGTTGTAAAATCAACTTCTCCTTTTTCAATTGCCAGTTCTCTTGTCGATGCCTCGCCTACGCCACCCTGTATAAGTACAGTATCCAGTTTCGGGGCGCCGTTCCAGTAATTCTCGTTTTTGCCGAGTTCAAGAATGTCTGATGCTTTGTCGTATTTTTCAAACTTAAATGGACCTGTTCCAATGGGTTTGATAATAATTCCATCTTTTTCAACAGAATTTATACTGTAAATAACGGCTCTTGCATACGACAATGCAGCAGGAATTGCAGCATCTGGTTTGTTAGTGATTATGTCAAGTGTATAATCATCAATCTTCTCAATGCTTTTGATCCCCAATTCTCCTCTGATAGTTGGATTTTTCTCCATATTCCTATCAAATGAAAATTTTACATCATCTGCGGTTAATTCGGTATTATCATGAAATTTTATGTTATCTTTTAAATGGATACGCCATGTTGTATCATCAATTAACTCCCATGACTCAGCCAGCCCGGGAACGAGATTAAAATTGGGTTCCATAAAGGTTAAAGTCTCGAGAACCAAAAAATTGTTTAGTGTCCCGCCGGCTATTGCAGGATCAACACTGGAAATCCCCCATACTTCAGCAATAACTAATTTTTGTTCAACCCCAATTTTCTCAATATCGCTTTCTCCTTTGTCTGTACATCCGGAAAATGCTACAAGACCCACAATTGTTACTAATGCTATCCAGATTCCTATACTATTAATATTTATTTTTATCAATTTATCACCTATTTATTTTATAATCGCTCCACCAAGAAATACACGTAATCACTCACAGCTAGATTTTATAGATGTATTACATCATTGCTCGTCTATTTACCGCAAAGGAAATGTTCAGTTACTCTATAGAGATCAACAATGCAGTAGATTAATTCAGGAAAATCGAATCCATCCAGAAGCACGGTCGAACCGACTTCAAAAGGTCCCGAAGTGCCTCTAATCTTTGCACTAAGCAACATAGTGCGGGATGTTTGTATCAAAGTTGCTGTCAAGAGACAGGCAAAACTATTAATGATATGCTTTACTATGTAATAATGCATATTGCTTACCTCGTGATATGTTAAATTTAGCTACTTCAGCACCTGATGCCGATCGAAGGTCAGTGGCAGAAGTAGCTAATATCTATTTTCAGTTGTTACCACGACTGTTTTATATCACACATCTTCATACTAATCTGCATGAACGTACTATCTAATATGTTATAAACATTTTGTATTTTGATGGGGGCTCGGGACAAAACTACTTAATTTGCAGCCCCATAATTTCACAGTCTTCTTCAGACAGCTCAACTACACAGACACAATACTCGGCAGAAAATCGCTCTAAGAAATCTATAATCCGCTTTTTATCCTTATCTTGTATGACAAATACCACACGTATGACCTGACTTTGGAAGATAACCCTATCCTGTCAATGGCAGTGTCCTGATCAGGGGTGAGAAAGGCACTGCCAAGTCCACTGCTGTGCGGGCGCTTGCAGGTCTTCTGCCTGAGATGGAGGTGGTGGAGGGGTGCGTGTTCGGCTGCAATCCCATTAATAAGAACGAGATGTGTGAAGATTGCCTTGAGAAGTTGCAG
>DAOUWY010000024.1 GCA_030666885.1 Methanosarcinales archaeon | reverse complement strand
TCCCTCTGTTGTAACTGAGAAAACCGCCTCACCTTCAGGCAGGCACGGGGAATCCACCAGTCGGGCTATACGCTTCTCGCCTTTGGATTTGCGCAGATACAGCCTGAACGTGGCAGTATGGCCTACGATATGTCCCCCGATGGGTTTTGTCGGGTCGCCGAAAAATGCATCGGGTTTGGACATTACTTGGTTAGTAACAACTACAGCAGCATTGAACAGGTCACCGAACTTCAGCAGTTCATGCATATGCTTGTTCAGTTTCTGCTGCCTGTCGGCCAGGGTACCGCGGCCCACATATTCTGCCCTGAAATGAGCTGTCAGTGAATCAACGATCAACAGGCGTACGGGCTTGCCACTGTCTTTCAGCTCCTCTGCTAGTTGTGTGGCCGATTCTGCCAGCAGTATTTGGTGATTGGAATTATATGCCCGGGCCACATGGATATTATTAAGGATTACCTCCGGGTCCAGTTCCTCACCAGTGCGATGGGCTGTCCCTTCTACCATCTGGGCAATCCTCTCGGGCCTGAAAGTATTCTCAGTATCGATCATTATCACTGAGCCGTCCAGACCGCCGTGCTCCTCCGAAAGCTGCACATTTACAGCAAGCTGGTGTGTGATCTGGGTCTTGCCGCAGCCGAACTCCCCATAGAACTCACTAATGGCCTGGGTCTCGATACCCCCGCCCATCAGCTCATCAAATGCCTCGCACCCGGTTGTTAGCTTGCCTACCAGTTTCCTGCGCTCCAGCACCCTGTCACCTGTCTCAAATCCACCCACATCCGCCGCACTCCTTGCAGCTATGATGATCTTTGCAGCCGTTGCTTCCCCCACTTCTGCTGTCACTGACAGGTCTGCAGGTGATGCCACAGCTATGGCCTCTATGGAATTGAATCCCGCTTCCCTCAATTTCTCTGCTGTAGCCGGACCTACTCCTGGCAAGTCTTCAATCATAGTGATCTTTTCATCCATCTTTCATATCTCCTGGTGCACTGGGTTATTTAGTATTGGTGCACAATTTTACAACGGTAATACTATTTAGATAAATATAAACCTGGGGTTAGCAGGGTGAAAGTATTCATCACTGTTCCGGCATCCTGTCGTATATATGTCCCAGCCGTCTGGATGTCATATCAATATTATAGTACTTTTCGGTAGACATCCTGGCTTCATTGCCCGGCCCTCTCATCATAGAATAAATTTTCATAGTATTTTTGCAGCGTCTCATATATTGTACCCCACATATCGCATCTTATACTTCAAGCCTTGCTACAAGCAGCCCCACATCAAGCCCCATCTCATCTGCAACCACCCGGCATTTGGTCCTGAGCATGTATGCAATGGGACTGTACCCATATTCTGACATTGTCTCGTAATTTGCCATACCCTTACTGATGATCAGGGTTGCATCTTCAAAAGCTTCCACAAGTTCGGGAGGGGCCTCATCCAGACACACGCCTATTGCATTGGAACCTGTGGTCAGTACCCTGTCAACCATTTTGTCGATGCCGTGTATCTCAACATCTTCCATTGTTGCATCATTAAGAATGGGTGCCCCTCGCACCACAAGTGTCACTTTGCCGCCCATGCCCCGTATTTGTTCGATAACCAAAGTATCAAGCAGGATCTCCCCGCTGTTGTCTATCAAGTACACTACATTATCCAGCAGAGGCACCATCATCTCTATATCATCTACATCAAGCCCCCTGTTGAACAGTTTTTTAAACTCAGCTTCAAAATCATCTTCCCTGACATCGAAGCCATCCACACCAAAATCAAAACTATTACCAATGGCACCTGCAAGGGCGGCACGCCTGAACCCTTCCACCGATATCTTATCACCCACCAGCGACCGGACAAGAGGCATCAACCCCACAGCTATCTCCCTGCTCTGTATCTTCTTTTCAATATATGGGTCAGGATCACCAAGTGCCTCGTAAGACCTGCGATGAACTATTGTGGATATCTTAGAGGATGGCTCGCCTGGCCTGAATGTCTCGTGCAGGGCGTCCAGTCCTGCCATAACTGCCCTGGTCACGATCTGTGGATCGTGTGTACTCAAAAGAGCCTGGTAATGTACTCTTGATAGCAGACAATGTGCACATCTTGGGTCGATCTTCAAAACTTATTCACCTTTTTTAGCAATATTAATATCCATGTGATGACAATAGTTCATATGGCGATAAATATGTCGGAGCAAGATCCTCAAGATACAACTGAATGGGAAGCTTTCGCAGATAAAAAGTACGGTGATATTAAGAAGGCTCTAAAGGACATGGAAAGTAAGGGTTCTTCCCAGCCACTGGAGCATAACATCAGGGATGTAACAAAAAGTTTTGGTGATATGTTAACCTCACTGGGTGCCCTTGCTTATGGAATTACCAGTGGTGTGGTGGAGAAAACATCCAGTGAAGAAAGGGAAGCATTCCAGGAAGAAATAGGGAAAAAGGCCAGTTCGGCACGTAATATAATTGCGGATGAACTTGATATGGTTTCCAGTGTCCTGAGATCTGAAGCAGAGGTGTCAGAAGAAAAAGAAGAAACTCCTGACACGTCAGAAGCTTAGGATTTACTTCTGGGACAATGTGGAATGGAAGACGTAATACTTTGTATATTTAGGGGTAAATCCCCCATTTCAACCATTTCAAGCCCGCTTCGTACTAGCGGACAGCTGCATGAGCATAATAGCTAATTCCGTCCCCTCAAACCCGGTACCCTCCACTTCAATTCAACCCCGCACCCCCCATCTTCATAAGACACCGCCCGCAGAATATCTCCTCACGCACCCGGCGCCCCATCAAACCATAGTTTCCGGTCGCGCGCGCGCCTGAGAAATACCGACCTGGGTAGAGGGAAGGCAAGATGGGGCGACAGTAGAGCCGAAGAAGGATGGGGGCTGGGAGTCGTTTAATATAACGAAATCAAAATAAACTTAAAAAAGAAATAGTTTTGATCTGTTAAACATCTGTTAAATTATACCTGTTATTGCCTCTTCAACTCCTGTTATTACAAACTGGACTGCTATAGCTGCCAGAAGCAGACCCATGATCCTTACAATAACCATTGTTCCCGTTTTACCCAGGATTTCAAATGCCTTGTCGGACCTGGATAGAATAAAATATGAAATCAGGAACACCAGACCAATATCTAAAAAGAGGAGAATTTTATTTGTAGTTCCGTTTGCAGCATGTAAAAGTACTATTCCTGTCGTTATAGCCCCGGGTCCGGTAAGCAAGGGAACAGCGAGAGGGGTAACCACTACATCTTCTTTAATTAATGCCTCTTCTTCTTCCTCAGTACTACTTTTAGTATGTGGCCTTCGGCCGAAGAGCATCTCAATGGAGATAATAAATAAAAGTAAACCACCTGCTATTCTAAAAGAGTACATCTCTATACTCAATAGGCGAAATATTGTATCTCCTGCAAGAGTGAAGATTATTAAGACTATAGCTGCAATAATTGTAGCCTTTTTGACCATTTTCTTCCGATCGGATTTTTTAAAATTGGCAAGTATTGCCATGAAAAGGGGCACGTTCACTATAGGATCCACAATAATGAAGAGTGTGACAAATGAAGATAAGGCAAAATTCAAATCCATAATTTTCAATCTATAATTGTGTTTCTACCTTTATAAGATTTGTATTAGAGCAGATCGGTAAGGGTACCCCGGCTAAGGGGACGGCGCTAGAGCAAAAGAAGAAGTAAGGGCTGGATTTCATTATTCATGAGACATAGATTTACTTTTATAACCACGGATTTTGATGCATCTCTATCAAACATATATTCCTGAAGCTTATTCTTGTTATGTCATCAGTCCTGACTACCAGAAATATCTATTCTCTTCTTCACCTTTTCCCACGATTCTGTGATTAAAAAACTTTCTTCCATATTTT
Organism: Methanosarcinales archaeon; assembly: GCA_030666885.1. Taxonomy (GTDB): domain Archaea; phylum Halobacteriota; class Methanosarcinia; order Methanosarcinales; family Methanocomedenaceae; genus Methanocomedens_A. The sequence continues at coordinate 9,851 of DAOUWY010000024.1, read as the reverse complement.
CCACCATCGTCATGAATTTTTTCATAGGAATAGCTAATGTAAGTTCATTCTTACCAACAAAAGGCCGTGCAGAGACATCAAACATCCCAATAATACCTTTGGGTTGATCAGAATCAATCTCAAGATATGGATACTGTACGATGGTAGCACAACCTGAACCAAAAGGTGAACCTACTCCGTCCTCTTCTGATACATCAAAACCTGTTAAAGTGAAAAGACCTGAGAGGACGTCTGGTCCGGCATAGAAGATAACCACATCCGGCTCATCCGATTCTTCTATGCGGTCCCACCGTTTGAACACTATGAAACGGGATGGAGCACTGAAGGAAGGTATGTTTTGGCATAATTCCTTTACAATTTCAGGTGATCTCTTATATCTTTCACCCTTAAGTTCACCTTGGATTCCGCAGGAAAGGAAGAATTCGAAGTTTGGCATAATTTTATCTGAAAATCCCAGATATTTTTTACCACCAGGGCAACCGATTGAGTTGCTGTTGAAGCACAATGAAGTGCCCTTGCGCACCTTTGACAGCGTATTTATTACGCACCTGGATAAAGAACCGGATGCCTCCAGTTCAGCGTGCCCTTTTTCATCGGTATAATAGAAGATTATGGGAAGCTCTGCATTATTAAAATACTTTTTCCATTGTCTAATGAATTTTTCTTTTAGCTCCATGTCCATAGATTGACACTCCTGTTTGGTGTTCTTTTATAATATTCTATGATATTATTAATTGATAATTATCCAATTAGGATAAAATACGGCCGATTTGTATAAAATCTCTTCGCCAGTTTAAAATGAAATTGATAGCAGTAAAACACTACATTTTGAGTCTGTGCTACATTCTGATCTATTCAAGCACTTGCTATTGGTTTTTATTCTAATGCTGTGAATCATACATTAATATGAATGAGTATATATAAATATTTTGTGCAACATGAGATATAATGTAAATTAGTTTTGGGACACCTTGCAAAATACATCAACCATTTAATCTACTTTGGGTAAAGATAACAAAACCTATTGCAATCATAATAATTCCGATCACAAGTATTAAAATTAAGTATGATGATAATAAAAATTCAAACAATTCCATTTTAGAGATTTCCGGATTGATATCACCAGGACTTAACAAAACCGGATTTGATTCTAAATGCCATTGATCACCTTTAATATCCTGGTATTGCACACTTGCCCCCGGTAGTGTATCCAACTCCCCGGGATACTGAATCGAATAATTGAATTGTCCTGATTCACCTGGTTGCATCACATCGTCCCAGAATTCACTCCCATCAATTATTATGGAATCCCGGGGAAGGTTATCAATAACTATCACATAGGCCGCACAATCTCCTTCATTCTCTATGTAGTTTGTAACCTGAACCCTGTCACCCTTTATACTGGCTGTTTTGTTAATAGAAATTACAGGACCATGGACCTTAAATATAACTTCAGTAGAATACACGGTCTTATCATTAACAAAAACTTCAGCTGGAGGAATAATATATTCTCCGGGGATATCCGGTATAACATAATAGACAATATTTACAAATCCTTCTGATGTGATATTTTTGTTCCATTCCAGCGAAGACGAATTGTATAACCTGATATTATCCGGAATGCTGTCGTATATCTTCACATTTTTGCCGGTTCCACCCACATTAAAAACATCCAGTTTTATCATTGCCACATTAGATGCAGTGTGGGGATCTGAATGAAATTCCAATTCCCTGGGAAATACCTCTTTTATTATACCGACACCAGAAGAAATATATATATTTTTAGAAACAGTGTATGTATATCTTTTTCCAAAATAATCTACTAGAATAACTTCAGCATTAATCTTTATAGTTTCATCCTCATTTTCAGTAACAGATGCCAGGGAAAATTCAAATATGCGAGTTTGGTTGGGGGGAAAGTTATTGACCTGATAACGAGGTGTTAGTATTTTTCCGGCTGGTTCAGTAGTCAATTTCACATCTGCAAGATTTATGGTTGCATACCCGGAATTGAATACTTCGAATTCACAATTAACTGCTTCATCAGGCTTATATACATCTTTTTTCGTTTTGATTATACCTGTAATATCCAGGGGCATTTTTTTAAAGAATTGCAGTTCGACATTTCCATTTTTATCAATATTCGAAATATATATTTTAAAGTCATCAAGGTATACATATTCAGTATCCGGATAGCATGTTTCTTCGACAAGTTCATTACCATCCAGGAAAATTTCAAGGTTAACTGAATTATCAGCGAAAGAAATTATTTCAACACCGTATTTATCTCTTTGGATGTAATCACCCCAAAGCGCATGATCTGGTTCAAGTTCGGTCCAGACAGTCTGTATATCATTCATACTGAATGCAACAAGGGCACTGGATTTTTCAATCTTTAGTACATCTATCCAGAGGTCTTCATATTGGCGTGATTCATTTTCATAAAAGTCAAATAATTCTACGAAATTATCGTTTTTGTATATAGCCAGCGATACCGTATCATCGTGAAATTCATGTGCCTTTACAGTAAATCCGTTAAATTGAACTCTTTCATCTATTCCAATACTTCCTGACGTTTGGATCACTTTTACATTTTCATCTGTTATCGCCGATGCATGTGCGGTTGAAAAAATAACAAATAAAATAATAAGTATAGATATTAAAACTAAATTTTCCAATTTGAACTTATTAATGGTCATAACTATCCTATGGAATACGTTCCAGCATTTTATCTGTTTTCTTGATATTATTATAATAATCCGACGAATCTTTTATGAATTGTGCTGCACGTAATCCTTTTTCAGTAATAACATATCCGCCATGTTCAACCTTTTTTACCAGGCTATGTAATTGAAAGATATTTTTCATTTTACTCCCAATACTTCCCCGGTCAGCAACTTTATCGGTATATTTCCTTATTTCTGAAAAACGCGTTATCTCATTTTCGCCATTTTTTGCAAGTACTAAAATAACTAACCTGTAATGAATGTCTCCTGGTCCACAGGATATTCCCAGAGATTGATAAAAATCTGCAACTTTCTGTTCAAATTCCACATGAATTTTTTTTTTCATTTCATTTCCTGCAATTGTTAATAAAATAAATATTTATTTCATATGCTGCATTTATCTTGCATTCTCTTTTTAACTGTTAATATTTTAAAAAAATACCTATTCGATTACAATTATATCGGGGTCATACCTGGATTCAATTGATTTTGGCGGGCAACTGGCAAGATAGCTCAGTACTATCCCAAGGAAAATAAATATTTTCGAAGCTACCATCATTTCTCCTGTTTGGCTGATTGAATTCAATAAAAGAAAATCATATACCAATGAGATTGATAGCAGGGATAAACATATCTTATGCTTTCTAAACATGGGAATTCGTTTAAATAAAATTAGTATTAACAGACCTAATATCAAACTTGTAGGTACAATAAACAGGCCGGATATAAATATTATATTTGCAATTTCATTGTTGGATATAGCCAGGGAACCCCACGATGTGGTAACAAAATTGATTCCACCCAACTGTATAATAGTATAGATATATAAAAAACCAAAAAACAGGAAAATACTGGATACAATAATTCCGATATTCCTGTTTCCCGATACAATATAGATAACGATAAATACGATGGGTAGTGACACTAAAGTAAGGGGGACCAGGGATATCAGGTATAATTGCAGTTGAAGGGTTTCATTTCCTGAAATCTGAACCAATTGTCGAGCAGCATCAATAATGAAAAAGATAGAGACCATAGCCCAAATCATCATCGAACTCACTTGCGTAGGTCTGTTATATTCATTACAATCACAATATTTATTGTATAATGTAATTGTATAAACCAATGATACTAAACTTATAGCCAGGTCAAGAAATATATTGACAAAAAACCCATTTTCCATTATCCATCCTCTCTGTTCAATCTATTTTTAGAATTCCATAATATTTATATGTTTCTGGATTGTTAATGTATATGATTAAATTTTATAATTAATATTTATATTCAGTTATCTTATATTTGTTTGATTTTTTTAACCACAATCTATATATATCTATTATCATCATACTAATCATATTAATAGTTTAAATATATATTATTAGAAGTGATACAAAATGGGAATAAAACCTTTATTTAAGAACGACCAAGGCCAGGTGGGTATTGGTACTTTAATCATATTCATCGCCATGGTCCTGGTAGCAGCAGTTGCTGCAGCGGTCCTTATTCAGACATCAGGTGTATTGCAGGAAAAAGCAGCAACAACAGGAACTGAAGCAATCCAGGAGGTTTCAGGCAATATTATAGTTGAAACTATAACCGGTGAAAGAGATTCGACAAGTGATACAAGGCTTAAGACATATAACCTCACAATTAAGGCGGCAGCAGGTGCTGGAGGAATTGATTTAGAACAAATGATAATTACTGCCGGGAATGCAACTGAATTAGTATATCTTAATCATTCAGGCAGTCTATCAGGTACAACATTCACGACAAATGAAATTCGTGATACGGACGATTCATTTACCAGTGATAGCTATGTGATGAATTCCGGAGATATGATAAAGATTACAATAAATGGTACCGCAGTTGGTATCGATGCTGCACCAAGAGATGATATATACTTTGTCCTTACACCTGAAAATGGTAATCCGGTTAGAAAAGATTTGACTACACCAAATTCCTACGGAATCAATACAGTTGTAACACTCTACCCAGTTGAAATATAATTCAACTGGATTTTTTTTCTTTTTTTACGGTCTTAATTGGTAAGACGATAATTTATTATTGTAGTATCAACATCATTATTATTATGAAAATATCTTTTTGGGAGCAACGTAAATGGGTTTTGCCACATCAATAACAGTTGCGATCATATTTATGGCAATAATAATAATGGCAACTATAACATTTCCCATAATGATCCAATCATATGAAAATGTGCAAGAATCCAGGGATGACAAACATGAAATCCGGATGGACCAATTAAACACAGCCATTGATATAACGAATATAACTGCTATTGGTGCTGATATTCTTCGGATAACTGTTACTAATGAAGGCACCATAATGCTTCATGCCAATGAATGCAGCGTGCTTGTGGACGGTACTATTACAAATTATAGTGTAAATCCATCGGGTTTTTGGTCACCCCAGAATTATGCAGTATTTACTGTTTCAGCAAAAACAAATAAGGATCATATTATAAAAATTATAACCGAACAAGGTATTTCAGATATGGAAACTTTCTATAAATAGGAGAATTGGATATGGGTGCAGAAACATCATCAACACATCTTATCTTTTTTATCGTGGCAATGATAATTGCAGCCAGTGTTGCAGGTATGATATATACAAATGTCAATGCCGTGGTCAATTCCACACAATCTGCCAGCAGTACTCTTTCCAACCAGCTTCAGACAGATATTACAATAATCAATGACCCTGATAATATTCCTAAAAGTGGAAATGTATATACATTCTATGTGAAAAATACAGGCAAATCAACCCTTACAACTGAACTCGTATCCGTACTTATTAATGGGGTTTATATCCCGGATGAGGATATACAAAAGACAGTTATTAGTGAGGGGACCACTACATGGCAACCAACAGACGTTTTACAATTAGATATTTCTTATCATGGTATGCCAATTGGAGATAATTACCTACGGGTGATCACAGAAAACGGAGTGGACGATTTTCTGGAATTTACAATATAAATGGTATAATAACTATGTCAGTATTATCCTTTGAACTTGAAAGAGATGAATTCAACAGGCGTCTGGGAAATGGATTTCCTGAAGGCTCCATAGTATTTGTCGAAGGAGAAAATGGTGGTGGCAAGAGTTCTATTTCCCACAGGATTGCGTTCGGACTTTTAGAAAATGAGCATAAAGTATCTTTCATTTCCACTCAGTTGACAACCAAAGGTTTCATAAACCAGATGTACAGCATGGATTATCCTGTGGCCTCACATCTTTTAAAAAACCGGCTTTTATATATCCCTGTACTGCCCCTTATAAAATCATCCAAAGACCGAATCGACTTTATTGAAAGACTGATGGGGGCAGAGGCACTTTTTGAAAATAAGGTAATAATCATTGACACCATTTCAGCTCTTATTAAGCAGAGTGCGGATTCCACAAAAGCACTGGAACTTATCTCATTTTTCAAAAAAATTACCGGAATGGGTAAGACCATCGTATTAACCAGTAATTTTAATGACCTTGACAAAAATATAAATTCCCAGTTCATTTCTGCCAGTGATATCTATTTTACACTGAAGGTCAGAACTTTGGGAAACGAGATTAGACGTACCCTTATTGTGAATAAGTTCACTAACGCCCGCAGCCCGGTGGGAAGTATGGTTGGCTTTCGGATCGAACCAGAGGTAGGTCTTGTAGTTGAGATCGCATCGGTGGCATGAGGTGGAAGATTGAATACAGAACTAAAAAAAGCATGTGAAAATAATCCACACCTGCAGCAGTACCTTGACAATCTGGAAGAGCATGGTAAACCATTGCCTGAATTCGAAGCGCAGCTATCCCGCAGCATGTCAGAACTGGATTACCCAAACGTCATTTATCCTGTCGGAGATCCCATATTTATCCACATATTGGGGGATGCCAAAAAAGGAGAAATTGAATATATTGCCATAGAACCAAAACTTTCAGAACCAGAACAGGAAAAATACGATAATATTATGAATTCGATCCTGGAAAAAGCACCCCAGGAACCTATTCCTGAGACAGGAGAACAGCTTGAAAAAATGATAATAAAACTGCTTGATATGTGCATTGAAAAAACAGATAAATCAGTTACCAGTAAGAAACCCAACGTTCTTCGATCACTCATTAAAGTTGAAGAAAAGGTCAAATTAAACCAGCAGGAATATGATAAAATATTGTACTTCATAAACAGGAATATCATTGGGAATGGACCAATCGAGCCTCTTATTCGTGACCCTTACCTTGAAGATATACACAGTATTGGTGTTAATGACGTATTCATCGTTCATAAATTATTCGACATGTTGAAAACAAATATTGGTTTTGGTTCCAAAAACCGTCTGGACGACTGGCTCCGCGGGACGAGTGAGCAGATAGGTCGACCGGTCAGCGAATCAAATCCCATTACCGACGGAGCACTCCCGGACGGAAGTCGTATCAATATTATTTACAGTGATGATGTCAGCAGGCGCGGATCAAGTTTCACAATGCGAAAGTTCAATGAGGTCCCGATAAGCATAATCCAGCTCATCAATTGGGGAGCTATTAATGTCGATCTTGCAGCCTATCTGTGGATTTGTATGGAAAACGGGATGAGTATCTTCTTTAGTGGTGAAACGGCCAGCGGGAAGACTACTATGTTGAATGCTTGTCTGCCTTTTATCAGCAAGAAACATAAAATATACAGTGCAGAAGATACTGCCGAAGTCCAGCCACCACAAGCAGTATGGCAGCAGCTTATTACCAGGGAACAGGGACCTCCGGAATCCCATGTAGATACTTTTACTTTACTAAAAGCTGCTTTAAGGTCGAGGCCCAATTATATTGTAGTAGGTGAAATTCGTGGTGTTGAAGGATCTGTTGCCTTCCAGGGAATGCAGACAGGACATTCGGTACTGGCCACATTCCATGCCAGCGCGGTAAAAAAAATGATCCAGAGGCTTATTGGTGATCCAATTAATATACCTGTAACCTTTATTGATAATCTTAATGTGGCAATTATATTACAGGCTGTTTACAGGAAGGGCAAGTTCTTAAGACGCTGTATCAGTGTAGAAGAAATTGAAGGCTATTACGAAGAGGCAGGAGGTGTTGTTACCAGGGCCGTATTCCAGTGGGATCCAGGTGCAGATAAACATCATTTCAGGGGTTTGAATAACAGTTTCATACTTGAAAGCAAGATCGCAGACAAACTGGGATATGAAGATAAAAGGGAGATATATGAGGATTTGTTCCTCCGGGCCAAGATATTGCAGCGTATGAAGGATGAAAATATAGAGGAATATTATGACGTTTTAAAGATAATCTGGGATTATCAGGAAAAAGGACTTGACGGGCTGCCATTCCCATTATAGGTTTTATATATGAATCAAAAAATACTGTTCCATGTCATGGGTATATCCCCAAAGGAGTATATAATACGATTTGTAATCCCGATAATGAGTATGGGGATAATATTTCCTGTAGTAATGGTTCTCGTTGCACCGGACCTGGTACAGGGCAATTTACGGATAATCATGTACTTAATCCCTTTTATGTTATTTTTCCTTGTCATGTTCTATCCTTTTACTGTCTACCAGAACAAAAAACTCCAGATAGACGAGAATATGCATTACTACATTACCCATCTTGGTGTTCTTTCTACAAGCCAGATGTCCAGGAAGGAATTACTAAAAAGGGTCGCAAATAATGAGGCATATGGATATCTGGCAGAAGAGACCGATAAAATTTACATGCTGATGAACGACTGGGGTTTAAGTCTTGCTCAGGCATGCAGGTTCATAGCACGAAGGACCCCTTCTGAATTGTATGCTGATTTTCTGGACCGGTTTGCTCATGCCCTGGATGCAGGTGAAAACCTTGAAACTTTTTTGAAGACTGAACAAAAGGTAGTAATGAACGATTTTGACACCATGTACAGGACTGCCCTCCATTCTATAGATCTGGTAAAAGAGACATTTGTATCTATGGTCATGGCCCTTGTATTTCTTGCATCTTTTGCCATAATTATGCCTATCCTGACAGGGATGGATGCGACAATACTTATGGTTGGGACAATATTTATCTTCGTAGGAACCGAAGCTTTATTGGTTTATTTTGCAAAAATGAAGGTCCCCGGAGATAGAATATGGCATACCCTGCCAATTGAAACCCAAGCAGATAGAGCCATTAAGATATCCTTTCCCATATCATTACTGGTTTGTATGATTGTATCTATCCCTGTAATCTTTCTATTGGATTTCCCTTTTACAATATCGTTATCAATCATCCTTACACCGCTCGTATTAACCGGGCAGATTGCCAGCAGGGCAGAGAATCGCATAAAGCGCAAAGACAATAATTTTGCGTCATTTATACGTTCCCTGGGCAGTTCGGCAGGTGCCAGGGGAGGGATGTTAAATGAATCTTTGCGTCAATTGACCTATCATGATTTCGGTCCGCTTACAAAGGATGTTACTGAACTTTATACAAGAATATCTACCAGGATTGATAAAATGAAATCCTGGAATTATTTTGCAGCTGGAACTGGCAGCAATCTTATTGAACGGTTCGGGAATATATTTGCTGAAGGTACGCATATAGGAGGTAAACCTGAAGTTATCGGTGAAATAATATCTGATAATTTTATGCGTATTGTTTCTCTTAGAAAACTAAGGTACAATAGTTCTTCAAGTCTTGTGGGTATTATGTACGGTCTGACAGCAGGGATTGCTTTTACATTATATGTTGCATTATCAGTAGTAGGTCTGATGAACAGTATTTTCACAGCTGCTGATATTCCTGAAGGGATAGATGTGGGTCTATATCTTGGTAGTGGTGGCATGGATATAGCACTGGTTTCTTCACTACTTATGGCATTGCTGGTCCTTCACTCCCTGATATCTGCATTGCTCATCAGGATAGTGGATGGCGGGCATTTTTTCAATATCTACACTCATTTTGTAGGTCTTTTATGGACATCTTCCATATGCGGAGAAATGGCAATGAAAAGTTCCGGATCCATTTTGGGAATAACTTAACAATAACATACAAGATTATATAAGAAAAATATGGTGTAAAAAAAATGGCATCCGGACATTGTGCAACATTGAGCTTACTGGTGCCTGTAGCGATGACC
>DAOUWY010000198.1 GCA_030666885.1 Methanosarcinales archaeon | reverse complement strand
CAATTTAAACAGCCGTTCTCATAGAAATATTCCACTAACGCTTCGCCGACTACTTCACCTACCACTTCACCGGATTGGCCGCTTGCCGTAATGGGAAAAAATAGGACTACTGACAGCAATACCAGTAACGAAAAAATATTAATGGCATGTAGTGGAAGCACAGGTCTCTTTTTCATATAGGCTCTCCGAAACCATACCAGTAGTCAGGTTTGCGATCTCCCCTGTGTAAGGAGAAACATAACTCTCTACAACATACAGGGACTTGATGCCGGAACATGCACAGTTGCGCTCCATCATCTCTACTTTCCAGTATGTCTCATCTTCCTGAAGTGCACTGTTATTAGTCTCGAAACCCTGGACTAACGTGGTCTTATTGCCCCTCAAATCGGGCCTTTTGAAGTTCCCTGACATGTATTCCATAGCAACAGGGTCTAGTTTTACGATTTCAATTGCCTGTGATGCGTTTACCTTAATTTGAGGTTCACTTTGCTGGTCTGTAAAATCAATACATGCGGAAACTGTAATAATTACACTAATAAGAATTATTACACCTGCTACGTTTGCAAAAACATGGCGAGTCATAATTCAAATCCTTCATAATAATTATTAAACCTTTCCCGCATTTGCTCCCAGGTGGGCAGGTTTGTCTGGCAGCCAACTTTTTCCACCACAAAAGATGCCGTCGCAGATCCCACCCGTGCGCACACATCCATTGGATAACCCCTGGTATATGCCACCAGGAATCCTACACGGTAGGCATCGCCCGCTCCGGTTGGGTCCACTGCATCCACCTGTACGGCAGGGATGAACATCCGTTCCCCTTCTGAGTGTATCTCACTGCCACCTTTATCCAGTGTGACCACAACTACCCCGATATCCGCTTCAAGTTCCTCACGTGAGCGCCCTGTCAACCGTGAGAGTCGTTCTATCTCATGGCGGTTGGTGAACAGGATATTGGTATGTTCCAGTATGACATCAAGGCATTCCCTGGAATACACTACCAGGTCCTGTCCAGGATCGAATGAGACAAAGTCAGCGAGCCGGGCAGCCTTTGAATTGAACACGGGATCGGCAGTGGCCAGGTGTACGAATTCCAGGCCGGGCGGTTCAAGTTTCGGGAAATCATTTGATGCCCCCCAGTAGAAATAGGTTACCTGGTCATGTTCCTCATCCGTATATATGAATGCTGAAGCCGTTTTTTTGTCAATGATGTTATACAATAGACTGGTATCCACACCCAGGCGTTCCAGGTGCCGCTGGTAATCTGACCCTGTAAAGTCACAACCAACAGGCGAGACCAGCTGGCTTTTTCCTCCGAGGGTGGCTATTCCTGCCGCAATATTTGCCGCACCACCGCCAAAGTAAATATGGTAACCGTTTATGGGCATTGACGAGTTGGGCGGTGCAAACCGTGTTACATCAAACAGGTGGTCATATGCGGTGTGCCCGATTATGGAAATGGTTTTGTCCAAGAGCAATACCCCTTACCTCACTCATCTTCATCAGAACGTTCCAGGTCAGTGACCTCTATCACATTGAGTGGAATATTTTTCATTGCTTTGCCTATGACAGATTTCGCTATCCTGGCAGCATGTTCCTCATTCTCGGCATCGAATACGCGCATCTCAAGCATCAGTCCCACAAGTGCGGTATTGGCTGTAATGAACACACTATCAAATGGTTCATTACATGCGGGACAATAAGTGGTGCCGATATTTATTTCAATAAATTCCAGCTGGGGATTTAAGCGTTTCCCTGCCTCTGCAATGGCCACCCCCATAGCATCATCAGCTGTTTCAATATCCTTTACCAACCAGGCCGCTTCTAATATTACCTTGTAATTCATCAACATACAACATCAATCCTCACATATTCTTTCAACTTTTATCATCTGTTTTGCAACTTTTTATCTTTGAAACCTTAAATGGCAAACAATTCCGGATTTTTTACAGTAAACACTCCCAATCGTATGCCAGCGTCCAGCCATGCATGTCCATAACTAAAACATACCAGGGCATTGACCCTGTCTTCACTTTCTACGAAATGGACACCGTCATTGTAATAGGACCTGGCCATGTCAAGATAATCATCTGCTATTTTCCTGAGATATGACCCTTCACCCACTGTAGTCTTAACGTCTTTCAGTGCCTCTTCCAGCATAACCATATATCGGTTGGTCTTTTCTTTAAGATTCGCAGGTTGAGACTGCATCAACCCAAAATTATCGGGAAATAACGTAAATGTTCTTATTGATATCCTATTGGCTTATCTACATACTAACGTACCCTGTTCTTTGGTTTGGGCAATATACCGTTACCCATTCCCTCGATATCATATTCATCAAGAATCTCCCCTACGATCCTTTCAATGATATCCTCCATGGACAACAGCCCCACCACATTCTTGTTCTTATCAACCACTACTGCAATCTGGATATTCCTGAACTGGAGTTCCTTGAATATCGAAGCGATCTTGCGGTCACTCCTGACGGTCAATATGGGTCTCAGTATCTTTTCAACACTCATCTCTTCAAGTTCCTCATCCCGGTATTTCAGCAGGTCTTTAGCATATATCATGCCTATAATATTGTCAAAATAATCCTTCCATACAGGAAGCCTTGAATGACCGGACTCATTAATCTTTTCAAGTGCGGTATCAAGAGTTATGGTATTCTCAACTGTCACCATATCGGCCTTATAGGTCATAGCTGTCTTTGCTTTTTCATTGGTGAACTTGAACACCTTATGGATATAGTCCTGTTCATGACGCTCGAACACACCCTCTTCCACCCCAACCTTGAGTAAGAGTTTTATCTGGTCTTCTGTGATAAATGGATTCCTTATCTTTTCCTTTACTCCTAAAATCCTCAGTACTATGCGGGTGATCTGGGTGAATAAAAACACAACTGGGTATAGTATCCTGGTAAGTAGTTCCAGCAGCCCTGCAATCTTCAGGGAATATGTATCAGCATGCCGGGTGGCAAAGGTCTTTGGGACGATCTCCCCGAATACCAGAATAACCACTGTCATTACACCGGTAGCTATGGCAATACCCATATTACCAAAGAAATTCAATGTCAGGGCAGTGACAAGCACGGAAGCAGTCACATTCACGATGTTGTTGCCCACAAGAATTGTGGTAATGAATTTTTCAGGATGTTGCAGTTCCGTATGGATGATATTGGCATTCTTATCTCCTTTCTCTGCCAGGTGGAGCATCTTAATTCGGTTTACTGATATAAAAGCGGTCTCGGAAGATGAAAAAAAGGCCGATAGTCCTATCAGTATTATGACTGAGAATATCTCAATTAATGTTATTAGATCAATCACTGCTCTATTAACCTACTTTTGTTAACTCTAATTGGTATTTAGTTCGTATACTTAAAATTTTTTCTGATAAATGAGATAGCGGGGCATGGATTCGAACCATGGATCTACGGGTTATGAGCCCGTCGGGATTTCCTGACTACCCCACCCCGCTTTTATGGTACTAAATTAGGTAAGGGTAAGGGCTTAGATAGGCGATTATTAGTCATAAAGCCTTCGGTGACTTTTTTGGGTGTGGTTCCATATGTTGTTATTGGTGTTATCCTGTTTTTTGTGTTGCATGCTGTTGTATTATAGTATAATTTCAACAAAGCCGGGGTAAAATATAAATATTTCTGTTGCAAATGTTTAATAATTACTGGGAATATAACTGTATAGGGGTTGAAGATGTGAAAATACTCCACCATAAGGACGAATCAAAAGCATTAAAGCCAATTCTTAATAATAATCTTGACTTTATTGCAAGGAATATCATTTATCCGGAACCGCATTCATCTGGTCAGAAGAAGGATTTGAGCCTTGATAAGATCATGACGCATCTTGGGGGATCAAGTGGAGAGATTGACTATCTTTCCTACATATGGAAGAAGAGAACTGAGAGAATGCAGGAAAAATAAGCGAACAAGCCGCTGGTGAGATGTTACCATTAAGTAACAAACCGTAACAGAATGTACATCATCACCCTATTGGCACTCAAGGCCAGTTGCGGGAATAAAGACCAAATCATCTTTTCATTGCTTCAGCGATTCTTTCCGGTAAGGTATCAAGCTTATTTGAAACTCCGTCAGGCATGTCAAGCATATCATTCATTTCATAAAGAAATGAATTATTTTCGTTCAGTAGCCTCGTATGTTCTGTCAGTATTTCTATGCCCTTATCAAACCGTGCCATATACTCTTTTATGTCATCCACTGCGATCTTACCAATTAGTGCTTGTAATGATATGTCTTCCATAAATTCTATGGTTTCTATGACCTGAACAGATTTGCTCTTCCCCCCTACACACTCCATTCTTTACTTCTTCACTATTTCAATTTCACGATCCTGCACCTATTTTTTCTCCACATTT